>CAJUIK010000003.1:68453-81908 GCA_910585875.1 uncultured Eubacteriales bacterium
GGACAACGGCGATATCGACGTGCTGAAAGTGACCCCCACCAGCTATACCTGGCTGATGCTGAACAACGAAAAGCCCGGCTTGGACAATGAAAACGTGCGCCATGCCATCAACGCCGCCATTGATAAGGACAGCGTGGCCACCGTGGCCTTTAACGGCCTGGCCGCCACCGCGGTCAGCCAAGTGCCCATGAACTTCGAGGGCGCTACACTGGACAACGCCGACGTCTACGACGTGGAGAAAGCCAAGGAATGGATGGGCAAATCCGGCCTGGACCCGGCTTCCATTGAGATGAGCATCATCTGCTCCGACGACACCAAAAAGCGGGCGGCCGAAGTCATCCAGGCCAATTTGAAGGAAATCGGCGTAGAGGCCAATATCGAGAGCATGGATCTGGCCACTTACTTGGCCGCCACAGACCAAGGCGACTACACCGCCTCCATCGGCGGCTTTACCGCCAGCGACCCTCTGAGCTACTGCCGGAGCGTCTATCACAGTTCCTCCATCAACGCTTCCAACATCACCCGGCTCAACGTGCCGGAGGTGGACGCGCTGATCGATAAAGCCTTGGCCACCTTGGACGCCGGCCAGCGGAAAACAACGCTGGAAGAGCTGTCTTCCAAGTTGAACCAGCTGTGCCCCCAGGCGCCGCTGTATCAGCCCCTGACCGTCCGGGCTTATCGGAAGGGCCTGGAAGGGGTGGAAGTCACCGGCACAGGAACCCTGTATTTTGAAAACGTCCATTGGGCCCAGTAAAAAATAAAAAAGAAAAAGGCCGCCCCTGAAGCTCGGGGGCGGCCTTTTTTGTTGTTGAAACTATACAAAAAAGTAAGCGATAATCTGTGTAAACTAAACAAAGATTGTTGGGGACAGCGGGCAAATTGTAAAAATCTATTGCTTTTTTATCGAAAAAACCTATACTATAAATAGAAACCGCCGATTCCATTTGTCGTTTGCGCAAGGCGGGAAAAATGAGAGGAGAACGAGCATGAAAAAGAGAAATTGGCGCGCTCTCAGCCTGCTGCTGGTCGTCGTGATGACGGCGGGAATCCTGTTTGGATGCAGCAAGACGGAGAACGGCGGCCAGGGCGGAGGAGAGGGAAGCAACGATCCCGGCCAAGGCGGCGAGGCCAAACGGGATACCATTATTATCGCCACTATGGGCGAACCCCCCTCCCTGTCCCCCACAGACCACAACGCCATCGCGGCCAACTACATGAACGCCCTGACTTTCAGCCAGCTGACTCGGATGAACCAGGACATGGAGATGGAAGGCGCTCTGGCGGAGTCCTTTGAAAGCACCAGCGAAACCGAGTGGATCTTCCACCTGCGCAAGGGCGTGAAGTTCCACAACGGCGACGAGATGACGGCCGACGACGTTGTGGCCTCCATCACCTACGCCAAGACCTGCCCGGAAGTCAATCTGTACAACGGCTCGGTGGAAACCATTGAAAAGGTGGACGATTACACTGTGAAAATCACCACCCCCGGCCCCTCCGCCCTGCTGCTCAGCGACTTATCCCACCATGGCAACGCCATTGTGCCCAAGAAGCTGCTGGACGCGAACCATGACTTTGCCAACGATCCCATCGGCTGCGGCCCCTATAAGCACGTGGAATGGAAGCGGGGCGACAGCGTGGAATTTGAGATGTTCGAGGACTATTGGGACGAAGAACATATGCCCTCCATCAAACATATGATTTGGAAGATCATCCCCGAAGGCTCCTCCCGCACCATCGCGCTGGAAGCGGGCGAAGTGGACTATGTGGTGGATGTGGAGGCCATGGACGTGGAGCGTCTGGAAGCCGCCGACGGCATCACCCTGGATAAGATTGCCGCCACCAACCATATGTGGATGATGGTCAACTTGGAAAAGCCCGGCCTGGACAATGTGGACGTGCGCCGCGCTATGAACTGCGCCGTCAACAAAGAGAGCGTTGTGCAGGTGGCGCTGAACGACCTGGGCACGCCTTCTTACTCCATGGCCCCGGACAATATGCCCGGCGCCACCGACGAAAACACCCTGCCCTATGACCCGGAAAAAGCCAAAGAATATATGGCGGCTTCCGGCGTAGACCCCAAGGACGTGCAGTTTTCCATCATCTGCTCCAACGACACCAAGAAGCGGGCCGGCGAAGTGATTCAGGCTAACCTGAAAGAGACGCTGGGTATCGATTGCACCATCGAGAGCATGGACCTGGCCACCTATTTGTCCATCACCGCCGAGGGGAATTACACCGCCGCGATCGGCAACTATTCCTCCACGGATATGACCCAGTATTTGGTCGGCGTGTACCACAGCAAATCCATCAACGCCTCCAACAAAACCCGGTTGAACAGCCCGGAAGTGGACGCGTTGATAGACAAAGCCAGCCAGACCGTGGATCCGGAAGAGCGGGCCAAGGTCCTGGAAGAGTGTATCGCCCTGCTCAACGAACTGTGCCCCCAAGTGCCCCTGTATCAGGATATGCATATGCGGGCCTATAACGAAAACCTGGGCGGCGTGATCATGTATCCCGGCGGGACCATGTATATGCACGCCATGTATTGGAAATAATCGCTTTGGCGCAAGCCAAGCGAAAAAAGAGAGGCCCTGCCGGCGGCGGGGCCTCTTTTTTTCGTTCCCCTCTCTTGCGGGCCGACAGGCCGGAGGGTATAATAGAGAAAAAGCCTTTGGGGGAGTTTTGTGTGAAAAGAAGAAGATGGGCGCTGCTGGACGCCCGGGCGATTTCCAACCTGCTGACAGCGCTGATCGCCATTTCGTTTTATTTGATTGTTTCCAATATCTCTGTCGTGCGGGGGCATTTGCAAAATATCGTCGGGGTGCTCAAGCCTTTCGTTGTCGGCTTCGCCATTGCTTTTCTGCTCAACGCCCCCATGCGTTTTTTCGAGCAGAAAGTTTTCTATAAGCTGAAATTCCGCCGGGGCCTTTCCATTCTGGCGGTTTATCTGTTGGCTGTGGCGCTGTTGACCATGCTGATGCAGACGGTCCTGCCTCAGCTGGCCCAGTCGGTGCAGATGTTTGTCTCCAATATCAACGGGTATCTGCGCAACCTGAACCAGCTGACGCAAACCGTCATCGCCAAGCTGCATCTGGAAGAAGACGCGTTTCAGAGCTTTGTAGTGACCTATAACGACGTTGTGCGCCAAGCCACCGATCTGCTGTATGCCAAGCTGCCTGATATTTTGGATTGGGGCATGGCGCTGAGCAGCGGGGTGGTTTCCGGCGTGACGGCGATCATCGCTTCCATCTATATGCTGGCTAGTAAGCAGAAAATGGTTCAGCAGCTCAAACGGATGCTCTACGCCTTTTTCCCCACCCAGCCCGTCAACGTTTTTCTCAGCTATTGCCGCCGGGCCAATTCCATTTTCGCCGCCTTTATCAACGGCAAGCTCATCGACAGCGCCATCATCGGCGCCCTGTGCTTTGTCTTCTCCCGCCTGCTCCACATTCCCTTCGCCATTTTAGTCAGCGTCATTGTGGGCGTCACCAATATCATCCCCTTTTTCGGCCCCATCATCGGCGCCATCCCTTGTTTGATGATTTTGGCCATTGTGGACCCTTGGAGCGCCCTGCGCTTCGCCGCGCTGATTGTTCTGCTCCAACAGTTTGACGGCAATATTTTAGGGCCTAAGATCCTGGGGGACAGCACAGGGCTGTCGCCCATCCTTGTGCTGATCGCCATCGTCACCGGCGGCGGCTTATTCGGTTTTGTGGGCATGGTGCTGGGCGTGCCCACCTTCGCCCTGCTTTATAGTATCCTGCGGGATATCACCGCCGTCAAGCTGGTGAGCCGGGGCGTGGACGAAAATGGCGCGCCTCTGCCCGAGTATATGCTTCGCCAGCCCACCAAAAGCGGGGAAGAGGAGGCCCCGCCGGAAAACGGGAAAAAGCCTCTGCCTTCGACGCCGCCAAAAGGGCGAAAAATGTAATATTCCCTTGAAGCCCGCCGGAATGTGTTGTATAATCGTATTACATTTCAGCGGGGCTTTCGGCCCCTTTCGCGCAAACCGGCGCAGGATGTTGGAGGGGTATGGATGGATGAGCGAATGATGGCGACGATGGAGCAGATTTTGCAGGAAATGCGGCAAAACCGCGCTCTGCTGGAACAGATGGAGGAAACCCAGCAGGATCAGGCCCGGCTGCTGCAAGAGTATGGCCGCCTGCTGCAAGAGCAGGGGGAGGATTTGCTGAAAATCAAGGTGCGGCTGGAAAACGATATCGGCCCCAAGCTGGATATGCTGTTTGAGGGCCATGTGAACCTGGCGGAGCAGCGGGACCGGGATCAACGGGAAATGCGCCGCCGGATGCGGGATGTGGAGGATAGAAACACCATCTTGACCGCTCAGGTGGAAGGGCTGCTCAAGGCCCAATAAGCCGAAGGAGCGCGCCGCTCGGCGGCAAAAGGGGACGACCATGAAACAATATCAAAGCGCGAGCAAATTTATCAGCCTGGTTTTGCGGCATCGCCCGGAGATTATCGGCGTCCGGCTGGAGTATCATGGCGCATGGGCGCCGGTAAAGGCAGTGCTTCGGGGCGCCAAGCTGACCATGGAAGAGCTGGAGCTGATCGTGGAAAGCGACGCTAAGGGCCGCTATAGCTTCAATGAGGACAAAACCAAAATCCGGGCCAATCAGGGCCACAGCGTAGAGGTCGACCTGGGTCTGGCACCTGCGCAGCCGCCGGAAAAGCTGTACCACGGCACAGTAGGCCGCTTTTTGGGCGGCATTCAAAAGGAAGGGCTGCGGGCGGGGGAGCGGCAGTTTGTCCATCTTTCCGCCGATGTGGAAACCGCCCTTTCAGTGGGCCGTCGCCGAGGCAAGCCGGTGGTGATTCAAATCGCCGCAGGCCGGATGTATGAAGACGGCTACCAGTTTTTCCTCTCTGCCAACGGCGTGTGGATGACCAAAGAGGCGCCGGCGGCCTATCTCAAAATCTGAACCAATACAAATGGAAGGATGGCCCCCGGAAGGGGGCTGTTTTTTGTTTTGGCAGTTCAGGAAAGGGAGGAAATCATGAAAATTTTGATCGCGCCGGCCAAGAAGATGCGGGAAGAACAGGTTTTGCCGCCCCAAGGAGAGCCGGTTTTTCTGGCCCAGGCGAAAAAACTGGCTGCATATCTGGCCGGTCTGTCCTATGACCAGCTGAAAACTCTGCTGGCCTGCGGCGACGAGATCGCCCGGCTGAATTATCGCCGATATCAGAACATGGATCTGGAGCGGAGGACCAGCCCGGCGCTGTTTTCTTATGAGGGCATTCAATACCAGTATATGGCCCCGGGAGTGTTCACCCGGGAGCAGATGGAATACGCTCGGCAAAATCTGCGCATTGTCTCTGGGCTATACGGCCTGCTGCGGCCCTTTGACGGCGTGGTTCCCTATCGGTTGGAAATGCAGGCCCGGCTGAAGACGGATTTCTGCCGAAATCTCTATGAGTTCTGGGGAAACAGCTTAGCCCGGCAGCTGGCCCAGGAGGGGGCGAAGGTCGTGGTCGATCTGGCCTCGGCGGAATACAGCCGGGCGGTCCTGCCTCATTTACCGCCGGAGATTCGGCGGGTCCGGCCGGTTTTCGGCCAGCTGATCGGCGGAAAAATTGTGGAAAAAGGGGTCTATGTTAAAATGGCCCGGGGCGAGATGGTCCGCTTTCTGGCGGAGAACCAGATCCAAACTCCCGAGGGGATGAGGGAATTTTGCGTCTTGGGATACCAATACCGACAGGATTTATCCCGAGAGGGAGAATTGGCGTTCATCAAACCATAGAGGCTTTGGGCAAAATGACGAAAGAAATAGTCGAATTACACAAAAATATAAAATAGGATTGACAAAGGTAAATTTTAGAAGTATAATTGAAAGTATATTAATAAAAAAGAAAGAGCTGTTTAAAAACAAAAGAGTTTCCACTTTTTCCGCGGCATAAGAAATTTAATTCTCTGCCATGCCATGGCTCGTTTGACCGGATGATGGATTTTAGCCCTGAGAGCCGTTGAGGAGGAAACGATATGGGGAGAAAGAAAGTTGGTATGCCGGCGCTGCTTGCGTTGACTTTCTTAACGCTTGCGGCGCTGTCGGGAATAGTCGCCAAAGATGCGGCGGCCTCCTTTTACCGAGACGCGATAGAATCCTATTTGGAAGATCATCGGAATTCTATCCGAGAGTGTGCGTATTCTGATGCATCTGTTCGTTCCTGCAATTTGCCCGTTAGAAAAATTTCTATGGAAAAGGCGAATGTTATAAGACATGAGGCTAAACAAGCAGTGCTTGTCGAATGCAAAAAGCCGTATGCTCCGGTGACAAATTACATCTTTGCTACGATTTCTGGATCTTATTATGTGGATGCTTCCACAGGATTGATCCATTCTGTGGATGAGGAATCTGTAAAGGTATCATGGGACTATCCCTATTGGGGGGATTTATACGATCCCCCGATCCTTCGCTCCATTGATTCCTATGCGTTTGTATCTGCAAATCATCAAATAGCAACTTTTGGCGTGAGATTCTCTATTTATGGCAGGGAAGTGGACAATAGGAGCTTTTTTGGTTCTCATGACGCACATTTTCAAATAACGGCTAACGATGTTCTTATTGGATTATAGAATGAAGATAAAAACGAAGAGACAATGGAAACAGGATCTCAAATGGCTGGTTGGCGCGGCGTTGCTGGCGGCGCTGCTCCAGGGGGCCGCGATCTTGCTTTGGCATTGGTGCAACCGGCAGTTTATGGAGCTGATGCTGGGCGGCGGCCAATTTGCCGGCGACCCGGAGATCTGGAAAAACCAGCTTCGCCGCTGGCAGATTCTATCCGAAGCGGCGGTCTTAAAGGGCTATCCCATGCTGTTTTTTGGCTTGAGCCTGCTCCCCATTTTCGGCAAAGCCGGCAAATGGATGCCGCTGGCGGCTTTGCCGGCGGGCTATGGCGGGGCTTGGCTGGCGTCGCTGGCGGGCCGCCTGCTGCTGAAGGATCCCGCGATTCATGTGATGGAAAATCTGACGCTGGCCCGCAGCGCCGCCCGCCCCGCCGCGCTGTTGGCGGCAGGGTATCTGCTGCTGTATCTGGTCGAGTGGTGGAAAAAGCGCCGGCAATCTCAATAAAAACATTAAAAAAGACGTTCCCTAAGGAACGTCTTTTTTGCGCGAACACTGCCGCCACAGGAATCCCATGGAATAAAATCATCGCGGCAGAGTTCAAATTCGCGCCTCTTGGTGCGGTCAACGGGACTTGAACCCGTATGGTTGCCCACACGCCCCTCAAACGTGCGCGTCTGCCTGTTCCGCCATGACCGCGAACAATTAGCTTATTTATTCTATCATGGCAGCGGCAAAAATGCAAGAGATAATTTTGCGGAAATAGGTAGAAAGGGGCGGCGCGCAATCAATCTGCCAGGGAGAAGGAATAGATATTGTCGTAGTCCATGGCCACGGCGATGTCCACCGAGCCTTGGGTCTGGTTATAGACGCAGGACCACTGGGTGGCGGAGTCCTTTTCCGGCCGGGGAACCTGGCTGACGGCCTGTAACAGGTTCATGGCCTGTTCTTCCGTCATCACGCCGCCGCAATCCGTCATGGTCTCCTCCAAAATGGAGAAGCGGTCCTGCCCGGCGCCGAAATCCCAGTCGCCTTCCGTCAGCAAAAAGTTGGTGGCTCGGGGGCTTTCTACCACGTTCAGCTGGTCGCCAATGTACTCAGTCACCACAGCCCGGCCTGTGGCGTCGGCAATCTGGAAATGGTAGCAGCTGTTGGCCGAGGAGTGCATATCATATTGGCCCAGCAGCTCCAGAGCTTCGTCCACCGTGGCGGCCTTGTCCAGCATCAGGCGGATGGCCGTGGTGGTGGTGATATCGATTTTGTCCGTCTGCTGGTTGGTGGGTTCGGTGTCAATCAGCAGCACGCCCACAGCCAGGCCCTTTTCGTTGACGCCGTCCAGCGGCGTATAGGGGGCCGCCAGGGCCAGAATGCTGTCCTTCATCGTCAGGGGCAGTTTGTCTTCGCCAAAGCCGATATAGGCCAGGTTGACCATGGAGATCGAGGCGTAGCCGTTTTTGGGTTTGGTTTTGACAAAAAGGGCTGGGGAATAGTACATATCGAAATTGCGGCCGAACAGGGCGTCGCCCTGGGGCGAGGTCGCCGCAAAAGTGGAGCAGCCCAGGTCGGGCAGATCGAATTCCATGGGGAAGCCTTTGAGCAACCGCTTGGTGATAAAAGCCACCAGCTGGCTGTCTGAGCTGGCGCCGGTTTCTAAGAAATCGTCAAATCCGTAATCGCCCTTGTACTCCATGGTAAACAGGGAAGTATCGCCCACCCGCTGGATGCTTTTCAGCGTGCGGAATTCAGCCTGGAACAAAAGGATCAAAGCCAATACGGCGATCAGGATCAGGACGCCGAGGCCCAGCAAGCCCCTTTTGATCAGTTTGCGCCCCCGGGAGGGGGACTGAGACGCAGTAGACATATGGTTTCTCCTTCTTTAATCAAAATATTTGAAATACAAATCAGTAGTTATTATACCGCGTTTCATTTGATTGTCAAGTAAAATCGTCCGACAGAGGGATTCTTCGGATGAGAGCCGGCTCGGGGCGGCGCGCAAAAAAAGACGCGCAAAGGCGCGTCTTCTTAGGATAGGTCGACGGGTGGATCAGGCCAGGATTTTGTCCAGCGCGTCGAATAGAATATTGATATCGATGGGTTTTGCGATATGGCCGTTCATGCCATGTTTCAAAGCGGCCTGTTTGTCCTCCTCAAAGGCGTTGGCCGTCATTGCGATGATAGGCACTGAAGACAGATCGGGGTCTGGCAGGGATCGAATGGCCTGGGCAGCCTGATAACCGTTCATCACAGGCATTTGGATATCCATCAGCACCAGCTGATAATAGCCGGCTGGGGCGTTTTGCAGCGTCTCCACAGCCTGCTGGCCGTTTTCTGCCACATCCACCTCAAAGCCTGCCTCGCTGAGGATGGCGGCGGCGATTTCCTGGTTCAGTTCGTTGTCCTCTGTCAGCAGGATACGCCCTTCCCGGCGTTTTGGTAAGCCGCCGGGGGTTTGCGTCACAGCCTTGTTCCGGCATCCTGTCAGCGACAACAGGCAGCGGCGCAGCTCGGACATCAGCAGAGGTTTGCTGCCAAAGGCAGTGACGCCCGCCTCCCGGGCTTCTTGTTCCAGATCAGACCAATCGCATTCAGTCAGCGCGATGACAGAGATATCCCCTCCCGCCTGCTGGCGGATGCTGCGGATGAACTCTACCCCGCTCATGTCCGAGAGCTGCCAGTCCACCACATACAGTTGGTAAAGATTCTTATCCTCGGCGGCTTGGCGCACCAGGCGCAGGGCCTCTCTGCCGGAGGCGGCTTGATCGGCCTTCATTTCCATCTGCTGGAGCATGAGGGAGACGCTGTCCCGAGAGCCGGCGTTGCTGTCCACAATTAAAGCAGAGCAGTTTTCCAAGCCGGGGACGGGCAGGGGTTCCTCTGCCTCTGTATACAGGCGGAAGGTGAAGGAAACCGATACCTGAGTGCCTGCGCCCTGCTTGCTTTCCACTGTAATGGAACCGTTCATCAAGTCCACGATATTTTTGGTGATGGACATTCCCAGGCCAGTGCCTTGGATGCCGCTGAGTGTGGAATTGCGCTCCCGTTCAAAGGGCTCAAAAATACGGCAGACAAATTCCGGGCTCATACCGATTCCGTTATCTTGGATGATGAACTGGTAATTGGCGAAGCCTTCGGGAGCGCCTGGGATCTCCAGCGCCGTCACGGCGATAGAACCCCCCGGATTGGTGTATTTGACGGCGTTGCTCAGCAGGTTGAGCAGCACCTGGTTGAGGCGCAATTTGTCGCAGTAAATCTGCTCGTTGCGGAGCCCGGAAAGATCCATATGGAAGGTATGCTGTTTGGCGTAAACGTCCGCCTGTACAATGCTGCGCAGGCCCTGAAGGATTTCAGGCAGACTGCAGGGCTTTTCCTCCAGCTGGATTTTGCCGCTCTCAATATGGCTCATGTCCAGGATATCGTTGATCAGGCTGAGCAAATGGTTGCCCGAAGTCATGATTTTTTGCAGATAGCCCTCCACCCGATCTTTTTGATCGATATGGGCCACGGCCAAGGTGGTAAAGCCGATGATGGCGTTCATAGGCGTGCGGATATCATGGGACATATTGGATAAAAAGACGCTCTTGGCTTTGCTGGCCCGATTGGCTTGGATCAGCGCGTCTTCCAGCAGGCTCTTTTTCTCCAGCTCCCGGCGGGTTTCCTCGTCCACGCTGCGGAAACCCAGCACGGCGCCCCGAGTCTGATCCCAAGAGCCGACCCGCACGGCTTTCATCTGGAAATAGCGCAGTTCGCCGTTGCATAGGGTGCGATAGTTGATATAATAGATTTTGTTGTTCGCCAAAACCTCCTGAAGATGTTCCGGCGAAACAGCCTGCCGCATCGCCTCTTGGTCTTCGGCGTAAACGCAGGTATGAATATATCGCTCCATGCAGTCCTGCAGAATGAGATTGCCGGAGAAAATGGAGTCCAGTATATGGACCTTGCAGTCGTTGATCCGCAGGGCGAGACCGTGGCCAGTGTCCAGGTTAAAGGAGCAAACCAGGTTGTAATCCAGGCTCAACGCCTGCATCAGCTCCATTTGGCGGCGTTCCTGCTCCATCTGCTTCCGGGTTTCCTGCAATTTCTGTTCCGTATAATCCAGCAGGAACCGCTGGAAGAAGAGGCGCCCGTTTTCCTCCAACAGCTTGACGCTGCCCATAATATGCAGGATTTCCCCGGCGTAATGGCGTACCCGGTATTCCACGCTGACGCTGTCCCCCTCGTTTTTCAGCGAGCGGATGGCCTGGCGCAGTTGCTCTTTATCCTCGTCCAACACAGATTCGGCCACCATGTCGAAGCCCGCCTCCATCAGCTGCTGCTGGGATTCATAACCCAGGATGCGCAGCGCGGCCTTGTTGACGCTGAGGATCTGGGAGCCGTCGATGGTGTGGCACAGCACGCCGCAATCCAGCGTGGTGAAGATGGTCTCCAGCATCTGATTTTTATTGACGATTTCCTGCTGATAGGCCCTTTCCTGGGTGATGTCGATGGCCACGCCCACCGTGCCCATGACGCTGCCGTCCAGGTCGTATAAGGGGGATTTATAAGTGGTGAGCAGTTTGGAGCCGTCTTTGGTTTTCACCATTTCTTCCGAAACGCAGGTTTGGCGCTTTGTCATCACCTCCCGCTCGGATTCGATACAGGCGGGGTCGTCTTCCTCCACATCCCAGATATAGGCGTGGCCTTGGCCTTCTACTTGGGCTTTGGTCTTGTTCACTGTTTTGCAAAAGCTCTCGTTGACCTTTTCATGAATGCCGTTTTTATCCTTATACCAGATGAGGTTGGGGATATTGTCGATTGTCTCTTCAAAAAAATGATTGGTCTGCCAAAAATCTTTGCGCAGCTTCACAGCCTGCTGCCAGCGGGCGAAGCGGAACGCCAGCTCCTGGGGCGTCAGCTCGGCGGGCCAAAGGTCCGCCACAGGCTCTAAGAGTTCGGGCGAAGCGGCCAGAGAAGCTCTTTGCCCGGGATCTGCTAATATAATCAATTCCGCATCCTGTTTTTTGGCCGCTGCCAGCGCCGCCAGCGTTGTTTTTTCATCGACCCCCTGGAGATCGGCAAAAATCGCGTCTGCCTGGGCCGCTTTTTGAGGGTCCAGGCCGTCGCTCTGCCAAAAATCATGGGTAAAATGGGGCAGGGGAGCGGCCTTTTTGATTGGGTCATAGAAATTGCGCCGTGGACTGATACAATAGAAATGAATATGGCAGCGGTACATACCGGATTCCTCCCTATATAAATCATGGCGGTCCCAATGGGCGCGGCGGCTGCGCGCCCGAAATATTTGGGTTCGGCCTTCTGCTTCGGCCGGAAAAAAGCGGTTATGCCAAAAAGAAAAGACACGCCTTGGCGTGTCTTTTCTTTTTGGTGCGGATGAAGGGACTTGAACCCCCACGAAGTTGCCCCCACTAGCACCTGAAGCTAGCGCGTCTGCCGATTCCGCCACATCCGCATATCGAATTTGTCGTCCGGCGAATCTCGCTTCCCGCTCGGAACATTTACTATTATACCAGCATCCCGGCAGAAGTCAATGTTTTTTTGAAAAAAATCTGAAAAAAGATTTTGAACCAAAAAGGAGGCTGCTGGCAGGCAAAAAAGTCTTGACAAGCGGGATAATTAAAAGTATACTAAAATTGTAAACAAAAGCGGTGGTGAAACGATGAAAATCACGAGAGAAGCCGATTATGCGGTGCGCGTGGTCTATACCATCATGCGGCGGGGCGGGCGGATCAGCGCCCGGGAGATTTCTGAGCAATCCGGCGTGACCCAGCGCTTTGCCCTGAAGATTCTGCACAAGCTGACGGCGGCGGGCGTCGTCTGTTCCCACAAGGGAGTCAACGGCGGTTTCACCTTGGCCCGAGACCCGGCGGAGCTTTCTATCGGGGAGATCATCGAGTGCATCGACGGCTCTTTTGAAATCTCCCATTGCCTCAGCGAGGGCTTTGACTGCACCCGGGTGGCGGACAAGCAGACCTGCCAGTTCCGCCGGATTTTCGACCAGGTGAGCCAAAACCTGAGAGACCAGCTTTACGCCATCAAGATGAGCCAGTTTCAATGACGTTTATTTTAGAATATTTTATGATGTAGGAGGAAAACATCTATGAAAAAGTTTGTTTGCTCTGTCTGCGGCTATGTCCATGAGGGCGACAGCGCCCCCGAAGCCTGCCCCCAGTGCAAGGCCCCCAAGGAGAAATTCACCGAGCAGAGCGGGGAGCTGAGCTGGGCCGCCGAGCACGTCGTGGGCGTGGCCCAGGGCGCCAGCGAGGATATCATGGCCGATCTGCGGGCCAATTTCCAGGGCGAATGCACCGAGGTCGGCATGTACCTGGCCATGGCTCGGGTCGCCCATCGGGAAGGCTATCCTGAAATCGGCCTGTATTGGGAAAAGGCCGCTTGGGAAGAGGCCGAGCACGCCGCCAAGTTCGCCGAGCTGCTGGGCGAAGTCGTCACCGACAGCACCAAGAAGAACCTGGAGATGCGGGTAGAGGCCGAAAACGGCGCCACCGCCGGCAAGACCGACCTGGCCAAGCGCGCCAAGGCCGCCAACCTGGACGCTATCCACGACACTGTTCATGAGATGGCCCGCGACGAGGCCCGCCACGGCAAGGCGTTCAAGGGCCTGCTGGAGCGGTACTTCAAGTAAGCCAAATACCGCAATTGGCCGCAATTTCAGCACTTTTGAGGGGAACGGGGAAACCTGTTCCCCTCTTTTTTGTGCCAATGTGCAAATCAGTGTGCTGCTCCCGCCCGATATTCGCTTTTTCAGCTTTCACATGTGCAAGTCAAATAAATCGCATTCATATTAAGGGACTGCCCGCCTGATTACTACGTCATCTGCGAAAACAGACAACTTTTGAAGCAGTTTTACGGCTGTGCAGCAAAA
>CAJUIK010000004.1:0-15300 GCA_910585875.1 uncultured Eubacteriales bacterium
CTGCTGAACAAACCGGACATCCTGCTGCTGGACGAGCCCACCAACCACTTGGATCTCCACTCTATCGAGTGGCTGGAGGACTATCTCTCCTCTTTCAAAGGGGCTGTGCTGGTTGTCTCTCACGACCGGTATTTCCTGGATCGGGTGGCCCAGCGTATTCTGGAACTGGAAGAGGGTAAAATTACCAGCTATCCGGGCAATTACAGCTATTATGTGGATCGCAAGCAGGAGCTGATCGAGCAGCTGGAAGCGGCCAAACGCCGGCAGGACAAGGAGATCGCCCGGCTCAGCTTCACGGTGGAGCGCATGAAAGGCTGGGGCATGGGCAACGCTAAGCTGATGAAGCGGGCCTTCGCCATGGAGCGCCGGCTCCAGCGGATTCAACGGGTCAAGACCATCCGCCAGGAGCACAAAATGAAAAACCGCTTCAAAGAGGCGGGGCGCTCGGGAGACGAAGTGTACCAGCTATCCGGCCTTCAGGCCGGCTATGAATTCCCCTTCCATCAGCCCTTCGACGCCGCCGTGCTGCGGGGGGAGCGCATCGCCGTGATCGGCGACAACGGCTGCGGCAAAACCACCCTGGTGGGAACGATGCTGGGCCAGAAAACGCCCTATGCAGGCCGGGTTTACCAGGGCGCCGGCCTGCGTTTGGGATATTTGCCCCAGGTGGTGGAATTCGCCCGGCCGGACAGAACCATTCTGGATACCATGCTCTATGAAACCGGCCTGGACGTCCAGGACAGCCGGGACAGGCTGGCGACCTATGGCTTCAAGGGCGAGAGCGTTTTCAAAGAGGTCTACGTGCTGTCCGGCGGCGAAAAGGCCCGGCTCAAGCTGTGCATTTTTATGAACAGCGAGGTCAACACACTATTTCTGGACGAGCCGACCAACCATCTGGATATCCTGACAAAAGAGTGGATTGAAGACGCCATCGACGATTTCAACGAAACCATGATTTTCGTCTCCCACGACCGGTATTTTATCAACCGATTCGCCACTCGGATTTGGAGCTTTGAAAACGGACAAATCGAGGATTATATCGGGACATACGAGGAATATCAGCAGGCCCGGGCCCGCCGTGCCGCCCAGCGCCAGAGCGGGCCTCAGGAAAAGACGCCGGCTCGGCCGGCGGCCAAGCCCCAAAACCCCCGGCGAGACAGCCGGGAGGAGCGCCGCCGCCGCAGGGAGCTGGAGCGGCAGATTGCCGCTGGAGAAGAGCGGTTGGAGGAGCTGGATCTGCTGATGGCCCAGTGCGGCAGCGACCATGTGCGCCTGGCGGAGCTTTTTGAGGAAAAGGAGAGGCTGGAAAACCAGCTTCTGGAGCTTTACGACCAGCAGGAAAAGCTGGACGCGGAAACGGAGGAACCCTGATGTCTGTATTGCAAATTTCCCATTTTTCCAAAGACTACAACGGCAAAAAGGCCGTGGAGGATCTGTCTTTGGAGATCCAGGCCGGAGAAATCTACGGCTTTATCGGTCACAACGGAGCGGGCAAGACCACCACCATCAAGGCGGTGGCCGGCATCCTGCCCTTTACCCAGGGCGAGATTTTGGTGGACGGGGTTTCTGTACGCCAGGACCCCATCGCCTGCAAAAGAAAAATCGCCTATATCCCAGACAACCCGGATTTGTATGAGTTTCTGTCCGGCGTCAAGTATTTGAATTTCATCGCCGATATCTTCCGCGTACCCAAAGACCAGCGGGAGGAGCGGATTCACCGCTATGCGGAGGTTTTTGGCATGACGGAGGATCTGGGCAGCTCCATCGGCGCCTATTCCCACGGCATGAAGCAAAAGCTCTCCCTGATCGCCGCCCTGATCCACGAGCCCAAGCTGATGCTGCTGGACGAACCCTTTGTGGGCCTGGATCCCAAGGCCGCCCACGACCTGAAGCAAATCATGCGGCGGCTGTGCGACGAGGGCGGAGCCATCTTCTTTTCCACCCATGTGCTGGAGGTGGCGGAAAAACTGTGCGACAAGGTGGCCATTATCAAAAGCGGCAGATTGGCGGCCAGCGGCTCGATGGATCAGGTGCGGGGCGACGAATCGCTGGAACAGGTGTTTTTGGAGTTGGTGGATGATGAGAGAGCTTAATTTACTGATTAAACTGCGCCTTCGGGGCGCTTTGCAGCTGAAAGGCCGCCGGGGGAGAAAGATTTCCGGCTGGAAAAAGGTCCTTTTCGCCCTGCTGATGGTCTATCTGGCCGGGGCGATGGCGTTTTTGTTCGGCGGTATGTCCTATGCGCTGGTTTCCCAGCTCCAGGGCCTGGGGCTTTCTTGGCTTGCCTTGGCGTTAGGCGCCTTTTTTTCGGCGGCCCTGTGCTTTATCATGACGGTGTTTTCCACTCAGTCCCAGATTTTCCAAGCCAGGGACAACGACCAGCTTTTGTCCCTTCCGCTGACGGCGGGACAGATTGCGGCCAGCCGCCTGCTCAGTATGCTGGCGCTGGAATATCTCTATAATTTTGTGGTGATGGTTCCGACGGTAGGGGTCTATTGCTGGCTGACGAGGCCGGGTTGGGTCTTTTATCCCATGCTGATTGCGCTGTCCCTGCTGTTGCCGCTGCTGCCTCTGTCGCTGGCCGGCGCCGTGGGCTATCTGTTCGCCCTGATCAGCAGCCGTTTTGCCCGGCTGAAAAACCTGATTGTTATTCTCTTGTCCGTGGGCGCCTTTTGTCTGTATTTCTATTTCTGTCTGAATTTGAACCAATATATGGCCCTGTTGATGCAGGAAGGCCAAAGTCTGGCCGGAGTGTTCCGCAAATCCTTGCCGCCCTTTTATCACTTTGCGGCGGCGCTGGAACAGGGCTCTTGGGGCTCTTTCTTGATTTGCGCTCTGTGGAGTCTGGTTCCGGCGGCTCTGCTGTATGTTCTGCTGGCCAAAGGATTTTTCCGGGTGGGTTCCGCCGCCGGCGTCAAGACGCCTTACAAGCGCCGGCCGCTGCGGGAAAGCAGCCCTTGGGCGGCTGTGCTGAAAAAAGAAGCGGCTCGGCTGTTTTCCATGCCTACCTATTTGTTCAACAGCGGGGTAGGGGCCTTTTTGATGGTGATTTTGTCCGTCATGGCGGCGCTGAAAGGGGAGGAATTGATTTCAGCTATGGTCATGGGGCTGCCCACCGAAGCGGCGGCGGCTCTGGGCGACCTGCTGGCTCCGCTGCTGACGGCGTCGCTGTGCTTCTGCGCGCTGATGATCTGCACCACCGCCGCCAGCGTCTCTTTGGAAGGGGATAAGATGTGGATTCTGCGCAGCAGCCCGCTGACGGCCCGGCAGGTCTTTGCCGGCAAGCTGGCTTTGGATCTCTGGCTGCTGGTTCCCGCCTCTGTCGTCAGCGCCGGGATTTTGGGCCTGTCCCTGCCCCTCCCTTGGGCGGATATCGCCTGTCTGGCCGCCGCGCCTTTGTGTTTCGGCCTGTTTATCGCCTTGGCCGGGCTCTATGCCAACCTGTGCCTGCCGCGGTTTGATTATTCCAGCGACACAGCCGTGGTGAAGCAGAGCGCCAGCGTGATGACGGTCTCTCTGGGCAGCATGGCCGTGCTGGCTCTGTTTGTGGGAGGCTATGTGTTCCTGGGCCGGGAGGCGATGGGCTATCGTCAGTTCTGCGGCCTCTCCTGCCTGATCCTGCTGGCCCTCAGCGCCCTGCTCTGGCGGCTGATCTGCACAGACGGCGCCCGGCGATATGAGGAATTTTAATCGGGCCCGCTCTCTTTGCCGGGCCTGTTGAGAAACTCCCCCCGCGAAGCTTAGGCTCGCGGGGGGAGTTCAGCGGTTACTTTTTGTTGACGTTATTGTCGGAATTGTCCATTCGGTCGTTTCGGTCATTTCGGTCGTCGACGTCGTTGTCCAGCGCGTCGTCCACGGCGTCCATGCCGTTTTCAGCTGCGTCCTCCACAGAATCCAGCACGTCCTTGCCGGCGTCCTTCAGGTTGGAGCCGGCGTCCTTCAGGTCCTGACCCGGGTCGTTGGCGTCGTTTCGGTTGGAGCAGGCGCCGGCCGACAGCAGCAGAGCCGCGGCCGCAATGAAAGACAAAAATCGTTTGTTCATCAGAGCACATTCCTTTCCTCTGCGGCTGCGCCGCGTTATTTCTGGTTTTCCATCACCCAGCGCATCTCTTCCTCCACGCTTTCATCATTCGGCACAGGGGCGCCGGTGTCCGGACGCCGTCCGTCCCGCCGCATACCGGCGTGGGTGTATTCTGTGCGGGCGGGGAGCGGGGTTCTTTGTTTGCCGCGGGAGGTTTCGTCCTGTTGTTTCATGGCGGAAAAAACTCCTTTTGCACAGTAGTATTTTGGGGGAAAAGGCGTATACTATCGTTGCCAGCCGGTCTGCCGCCTGCCGGCAAACGGGGTCGATACCGCTATTGTGCCCGGCGGGCGGCGGACTATGTAAAAAAATATTTGACAAACCGGCGGACTGGTGATATACTAAAAATCGATAATGTGAATATTCTGGAATGAACGATTGTACTCACATCTTTTTGTAAGTCATTGTCCGTATTCATGATGATTTACAAAAAGACGTGAGTCTTTTTTTCAAGAAAGCAATACGCACTAATTTATATATGGAGGTACCATTATGACCGGTACAGTAAAATGGTTCAACGAGGAAAAGGGCTATGGCTTCCTGTCTTGCGACGAGGGCGGCGACGACGTGTTTGTGCATTTCTCCGCCATCCAGGCTGAAGGCTTCCGCACTCTGCGGGAGGGCCAGAAAGTCAGCTTCGACGTGGAGCCCGATCCCAAGAACAGCGAAAAGCTGAGGGCCGCCAACGTTGTGACTCTGTAAGCTGCGCAAAGATAGGCATGAAACGCGCTTCCTCGCCAAAGAGGAGCGCGTTTTTTGTTTCTCTCGCCGCTTTTTGGGGCAAACGCCCAGAAAATCTGGGGGATATCGCCAGGGGGCACTTGAAAGCCGCCGGGCTTTCGTCTATAATAGAATAGAATATATAAAGACGGTAAAGGGGGCCGGTTTGATGGAAATTGCTCAGGGTCATATCCAGGCCCAGTCGATCGCCAAACAGACCATGGAATTCATTCGTAACCAGATACGGCCCGGCATGGAGCTGGCGGAGATCCGGCGGCTGTGCGAGGCGGAAATGATCCGTCTGGGAGCTGATTCCTTCTGGTATTATGACGTGGGCGCTTTCTGCTTCGCCGGGGACCAGACGGCCCTGTCTGTTTCCGGGCGGCAGTATCAAACGGCGGACCGGCGGATCCAGCGGGAGGATCTGATTACCATCGATTTGAGCCCCCAGATCGGCGGACGGTGGGGCGATTATGCCCGAACCATTGTTTTGCAGGAGGGCAAAGTCGTCCGGCAGGCGGCGGACGTCCAAAACGAAGAATGGAGAAGCGGCTTGTTGACAGAAGAGCTGCTGCGCCAGGAGCTGCGGAGCTTCGCCCGCCCAGAAATCAGCTTCCATCAGCTGTACGAGCATTTCAACCGGCTCATTGAGAAAAGCGGGTTTGTCAATCTGGATTTCCTGGGCAACTTGGGCCATACCATCGTCCAGAACAAGGCGGAGCGGGTTTTCATCGAACAGGGGGCCGAGCTCCGGCTGGGGGAAGCGGGATTATTTACCTTTGAACCCCACATCGGCAGGCCCGGCTCGGTTTATGGATATAAGCGGGAAGATATTTATTATTTTGACGAAAAGGGCCTGCAGCAATTGTAGACGCAGGCCGTATCGCAGGCAGACCAGGGAAATCAACCGAATATCAGGTAAAGGAATATAAAAAATATGCTGGAAAAGCTGAGACTTGTGGAAGAAAAATTGACGGAAATTGAAACCGCTTTGTCGGCGGAAGACCTGTATTCCGACCCGGCTGCGGCGGCTCGGCTGCTCAAGGAACAGAAGGAGCTGACGCCGGTGGTGGAGGCCTATCGGGCCTATCGCCGGGCGGAGCGGGATCTGGCCGACGCCCAGGAGCTGATGGGGGGCGACGACCCGGAAATGCGGGAGCTGGCCCAGGCGGAATACGAGGACGCCAAAGAGCGCCTGACCCGGCTGGAGCAGGAGATCAAAATCCTGCTGCTGCCCAAGGACGAAAACGACGACAAAAACGTCATTGTGGAAATCCGCGGCGGCGTCGGCGGGGAAGAGGCGGCGCTGTTCGCCCATTCCCTGTACCGGATGTATAGTATGTACGCCGAAAGCAAGCGGTACGCCATCGAGGTGCTCAGCCTCAATGAAACCGAGCTGGGAGGCGTCAAGGAAATCAGCTTCGAGGTCCGGGGCCTGGGCGCCTGGGCCCGGTTCAAATATGAAAGCGGAACCCATCGGGTTCAGCGGGTGCCCGAGACGGAATCCTCCGGCCGCATCCACACCTCGGCGGCCACAGTGGCCGTGTTGCCCGAGGCCGAGGAGGTGGAGGTGCAGATCGACCCAGCGGATTTGCAGATCGACACCTACCGCTCCGGAGGCGCCGGCGGCCAGCACGTCAATAAGACGGAATCCGCCATCCGCATCACCCATCTGCCCACCGGGCTGGTGGTGGAATGCCAGGACGAGCGCAGCCAGCACAAAAACAAGGATCGGGCCATGAAGATCCTGCGCACCAAGCTCTATGAAATGCAGCAGGCCGCCCTGGACAAAGAGCGCGCCAGCGAGCGCCGCAGCCAGGTGGGCTCCGGCGACCGCAGCGAACGGGTGCGCACGTATAACTATCCCCAAGGCCGGGTGACGGATCACCGCATCGGCCTGACCCTCCACCGGCTGGACGCCGTGCTCAACGGCGATTTAGACGAGATTATCGACGCCCTCACCGCCGCCGACCAGGCGGAAAAACTGAGAGCCGGCGGCGACGCCTCCGCCGTATAATCAGCTTTGTCCGTTTTTCGCCCTAGGCCAGGGCGAAGCAAAGGAAGGAAAGATCCAAAACGACAAAAGGGGGTTCCCCTGATGAATCTTTGGCACGATATCGAGCCTGAGCGGATTCAGCCGGAAGAATTTCTGGCGGTGATCGAGATCCCCTCGGGCAGCAAAAAGAAATATGAGCTGGACAAAGCCACCGGCCGCCTGCGGCTGGACCGGATTCTCTATACCTCTACCCAGTATCCGGCCAATTACGGCTTTATTCCCCGGACATATGCCGCCGACGGCGACCCGCTGGACGTGCTGGTGATTTGCAGCGAGCCTCTGGATCCGCTGGTAGAGGTGGAGTGCTATCCCATCGGCGCGGTGCGCATGGTGGACGAGCAGCAGAACGACGACAAAATTATCGCCATCCCTCTCCAGGACCCCACCTGGAATTATTATAAGGACTTGGACCAGCTGCCGCCCCATATCCTCAATCAGATTGTGAATTTTTTTGAGGTCTACAAGACGCTGGAGCACAAAAGCACGGCCCTGTGCAGCCGGCAAAACCGTCAGGCGGCTATGGAGGTAATCCGACAGGCCATGGAGCAATACGAACGCCATTTTTGCGGCCGGATGGAATGAAACGCCTGCGCCTCGGGAGGCGCGCAGAATAAAGGAGCCGATAGAATATGGAAACATTGATGCTGAACGCATATGACAACGAGGATATCCGCCGGGCGGGAGAATTGCTGCGCCAAGGCGGCGTGGTGGCCATCCCCACGGAAACGGTGTACGGCCTGGCGGCGGACGCCACCAGCGGTACGGCTGTGGAACGGATTTTCCAGGCCAAAGGCCGGCCCCAGGACAATCCGATGATCGTCCACATCGCCTCCATGGAGGATCTGCCCCCTCTGGTGGAGCAGGTGTCCCCGGCGGCGGAAAAGCTAGCTCGGCTGTTTTGGCCCGGGCCCCTGACCATGGTGTTTCGCAAAAGCGGCCGGGTGCCGGAAATCGTCACCGCCGGGTTGGACACCGTGGCCATACGGATGCCTCAGCATCCCTCTGCCCGGGCGGTGATCGAAGCGGCCCAAGCGCCGCTGGCCGCCCCTTCGGCCAATCGGTCCGGCAAGCCCAGCCCCACGGAGGCCCGCCATGTGATGGCGGATATGAAGGGGCTCATCGAAGCCGTGGTGGACGGCGGCGAATGCGAAGTGGGTGTGGAATCCACCGTGGTGGATATGACGGGCCCGGTGGCTCGGGTGCTGCGCCCCGGCGCCGTCACCCCCGAGCAGATCCGTCAGGCTTTGGGCCGGGTGGAAGTGGACGACGCCGTCTTCCGCAAGGTGGACGACAGTCAGCCGGTTCGTTCGCCGGGCATGAAATACCGCCATTACGCCCCTCGGGCGCCGCTGACCCTCTTTGTGGGCGCGCCGGATGTGACGGCTCGGGCCATCGAACAGGAAATGCAGCCCCACGACGCGGTGCTCTGCTTTGACGAATACCACGATTTTTACGACGATGAAAAGGGCCCTGTGCGCACTTACGGCCCTTCCAGCGATAAACAGGCCCAGGCTCATCAGCTGTTCGCCGCCCTGCGGGAGCTGGACGAGACTTCCTGCCAGCGCATTCTGGCCCAGGCGCCCCGCCCCTTTGGAGAGGGCCTGGCAGTGAGCAACCGCATTCAGAAGGCCGCCGGATTTGAGACTGTCCGCCCGGCCAAAGCCGTCGTGGCGGGCGTCACCGGCACTTCGGGCAGCGGCAAGAGCAGCGTGGGCGCCTGCCTGCGGGATATGGGATGGCAGGTGATCGACGCCGATTTGGTGTATCATCAGCTGCTGATGCTGGATAGGAATTTGACCGCCACTGTGCTCAACCAATTTCCCCAAGTGGCCGGGGCTGACGGCAACGTGGACCGCAAGGCCCTGGGCGAAATCGTCTTTGAGGACCGCTCCGCCATGCGGCGGCTCAACGCCATCACCCATCCGGCAGTCAAGCGGGAGATCCTGCGGCGCATCCGCGTGCTGACCAGCCAGGGCTGCCGCCGAATCGGCCTGGACGTGCCGCTGCTCTATGAAAGCGGTTTAGACCATGTATGCGACTTTGTGGTGGGCGTGGTGGCTCCGGAGCCCGCCCGGGAGGAACGGATCGTTCGGCGGGACGGCATCAGTCCCGAGCAGGCTCGGGCTCGTCTGGCCGCCCAGCCCGACCGGGAGTTTTACGAGGCCCTGTGCGATATCCTGATTGAAAACGACGGCGACCGCCAGGCCCTGCGCCAGAGCCTGGAGCAGGAAATGGCCCAAGCCATGAAAGAAACCGAATAAAACAGAATAAAAGCAGACGCCCCTGCGCAAACTGAGCGCAGGGGTGTTTTTTTGAACACGCGACATGAAAACAAGGCAAATTGCCAAATCGACGAAGAAAAGTTGAACTGCGGAGGCGGGGGCTCGGAGGAGCCGGAAAGCCAAGAGGGCCGGGAACAGGGCGAGGAAAATCTGGAGCAAATTCGCCAGATGGGCTCGCTGACCATGGAGAACAAGGAGAAAAAATCCTCTGTCCACTGCCTGACCATCGTGGGCCAAGTGGAGGGCCATATGCTGCTGCCGCCTCAGAACAAGACCACCAAATATGAGCACGTCATGCCCCAGCTGGCCGCCATTGAAGAAACCGACGATATCGACGGCCTACTGATTTTGCTGAACACAGTGGGCGGCGACGTGGAGGCCGGATTGGCCATCGCAGAGCTGATTGCCGGCATGAAAAAACCCACTGTTTCTTTGGTGCTGGGGGGCGGGCATTCCATCGGCGTGCCTTTGGCGGTTTCCGCCCGGCGCAGCTTTATCGCGCCTACCGCCTCCATGACCATTCATCCGGTGCGGCTGAGCGGCACTGTGATCGGCGTGCCCCAGACCATGACCTACTTTGAAAAAATCCAGGAGCGCATCATCGATTTTGTGGTGGCAAACAGCCATGTGAAGGCCAAGGAATTCCGCCGCCTGATGCTGAAAACCGGGGAGCTGACCACTGACGTAGGCAGCGTAGTCTACGGTAAGGACGCGGTGGATATCGGCCTCATCGACAGCCTGGGCAGCCTCAGCGACGCCCTGGACTGCCTCCACGCCATGATCGACGCGGAAAAGAAGGGAGAGGAGACGCGCCATGCTGCACACCATTGTGCCGATGGATCAAATCTTTCCAACTGAAACGCAGTCAGAGCGCCCCGACGGGCAGACTGCCGCGCCAAACGGAGCCGGCATTGTTCCGGCCGTCTTGCGCGGCGTCAGCTTGACGGAGGAAGCCGCCTCAGGCGGCGCCATGGCGAAGCTGGATCGCAGAACTGCCCTTGGACAAGCCTTCTCCTGCTGAAGCAGGGGAAGGCTTGTTTGCGAAGCGGCTCATATGGAAGGGCGTTTCCGTATTTGAATCAAACGAAGCAGGTCGCGATACAGTTCGTTTTGCTCCGTTATTTCTATGATCAGTCACCTTTGCCCGTTTCCCTCCGGCGTCTGCCGGTAGAGGGTCCGCAATTCCGCCGTACATTCCGGCAAGATTGCCTCGGCAAATTCTTTTTCCCTTCTGCCCACGGCCGTCAGAGCGCGGAAATAGCCCTCTTTGGGATAGAGCGTACGTAATGTTTTTCCGGATTTTTTGAATTTTACATTCCACCCGGGCTCCCAGCTGCATGAGCTGAATTCTATCGTTTCGCCGCACTGGTACGCCGTCTTTATGGCAGAGCAAAATACTGTAAAAACAGGGTTTTGGACATAGGCCCCGATTTCCTCAAGGGTCGGGGGCGTATTTTTATCGCGCAAATCAATCATGCCGGGCCTCCTTGTTCCATTTATGAGTCCATTATCGGTTTTCAGGCTGACGTCATTTATTTTGCCCAAATGGCCGGCGGCTTGCAAAAAACGGTGGGGTTTGGTATACTGAATAAAAGGAAAATTGACGAAAAAGGACGATGAGGGATGTATCAAAAGCGGATTAACGAATATGGCGTTACGGTAGGGCGGCTGCCTCGGGGCGCTCGGAACAAAATTACAGACGTGGCCGGGGTGCTGGTGGGACACAAGACGATCGATAACGAGCAGAATAAAACCGGCGTCACAGTCATTGTGCCTGCGCCGGGCAATGTGTACGACCAGAAGCTGCCGGCGGCAGCTTTTGTCTGGAATGGATACGGCAAAACCGCCGGTCTGATGCAGATCGACGAGCTGGGCGTGCTGGAAACGCCCATCGCCCTGACCAACACCATGAACGTGGGCTTGGTCTGGGACGGCTTGATGGAATACGCCGCCCGGCAATGCGCCCAGGACGGGATTGAGCTTTACAGCTTGAATCCGGTGGTGGGCGAATGCAACGACAGCCGAATCAACAACATCCTCCGCCGGGCGGTGCAGCCCGAACACGTGCTGGAGGCCATTGCCTCCGCCTCGGCGGATTTTGAGGAAGGGGCCGTGGGAGCCGGCCGGGGCACGATCTGCCATGGACTCAAGGGCGGCGTGGGCTCCGCCTCCCGGGTGGTGATGCTGGACGGCAAAAAATATACTCTGGGCGTGTTGGTACAGAGCAACCACGGCAAGTTGGAGGACTTGACGGTGGACGGAATGCGCCTGGGCGAGGGATTGGCCGTCCGGGATTTGGGGGTGACCGCCAACCGGGGCAGCACGATGATTGTCGTGGCCACCGACCTGCCTTGCAGCCCCCGGCAGCTGGGCCGCATCCTGCGCCGGGCCAGCGTGGGGTTGGCCCGCTTGGGCAGCTATGTGGCCCACGGCAGCGGCGAGGTGATGATCGGCTTTACCACCGCCCGCCGGATTCCCAACCGGCCCACCGCCGATATCCTGCCGAGCCAGGAAATGAACGAAATTCGGCTGGATCTGGCCTTCCGGGCTGTGGCCGAGGCCACGGAAGAAGCCGTCCTCAACAGCATGGTCTGCGCCGACCCCTGCCCCCGCCTGGATGGGGAAATGGTTCATAGCTTGAGAGAATTTCTCTAATCCATCGGGCCCGCAGGCGCGCAACGAGGCCGGCGCCGGCGGCCTTTTGCCGCAATCACTCTGGCTCGACAGGCCGTTCGGCGATTTTGCCGAGGAGGAAGGAGATTGACCATGAAGCAGAGTAAAGCCAACGGGGCTGGAGGAAAAATTCTGCTCGCCGCCTTGGGGACGCTGCCCATGGCCGGGGGCTGGTTGATGAATTGGTATATGATGCAGGAGGATTCCCTTCGGCGTTTTGATTTGATTTCGGCGGGTTTTCTCCTTCTTTGGGGGCTGCTGGCTTTTACGGCCTGCCCCTGGGCCAAAAGCGCCAAGGAGGCAGTTTTGCTGCTCCACGCCGTCGCCGCCTTGGATTTGCTGTTGCTGGCGGTTCAGGAGATCGTGTTGGGCGCCTATTGGTCCAACTCGATGGGATTGTGGAGCCAACTGTTTTTTCTGCCTGTTTTGCCTTTCGCTTCCACGCCAACCGCTTGGATTGGCAGGATCATAGGCGGGGCCCCGCTCTTTCTATCGTATGTGATCGCCTTTACCCTGATGGTCCTGATCGCCTGGGCCGGCTCCAGTTTGCGCAAAAGAATGGGCAAATCGCGATAGAAACGGCGGCCTTGCGCGCCGGGGCGGAGCTTCTTGTCAGTCCTGGCGGATGTGGGGCCGGTTATCCGGGCCCATCAGGGCTACAGAGCAACCGGCCCGCCGGGCGGCCTGGGCCGCGTGGAGAGAGTCCTCAAAGACCAGGCAGTCCGCCGGCGGCGTTTGCAGGCGGCGGGCGGCCAGCTGAAAAATCTCCGGCTGGGCCTTGGTGAGGCCGGTGTTCTCCGGGGTGAGGACGGCGGAAAAATAGCGCTCCAGGCCGCAGCGGGCCAGGGCGGCCCGCACGTGGTTCTCGTGGCCGGCGGTGACAATGGCCGCCGGCGTTTCCCGTCGGGCCAGCCGGGGCAGATAGTCCAGAGCCCAGCCGAACGGCTGGATCTGCCGGGCGTAGGCCTGGGCCGTCATCTCCAGCATTCGCTCCATCAGCCGCTCCGCGCTTTCCGCTAGGCCAAAGCGGCTGCGGAAGTATTGGCAGGCCTGGAGGATGGTCATAGCTTCCACCTCTCGGCCGATGTCCGGCGGCGGCTCCACGCCGAAAGCGCGCAGAAAATCCTGGTCCAGCTGGGTCCAGACCCACATAGAATCGAACAACGTGCCGTCAAAATCAAAAATCGCGGCTTTGGGGATGAGAAAATCTTTCATATCGTCCTCCGCTGAACAAAAAGGATATGCCTTGGCATATCCTTTTTTGCGTTGTTTGGTTTACTTGGCGTCTTCGCCCACGCCCACCTGCTCGCCCAATACCATCCGCAGACCTTTAGAGAAATTCTGGGCCTGGGCGGTGTGGCTTTCCAGCTCCTCCTGAAGGACCAGGGCTTCCGCCATGTTGCTTTCGTCTTTGGCGGCTTCGGCGATAGCCGCCGTCAGGCGCAGCACCTCGCCGGAGGAGACGGCGCCGCTGCTGATCAGTTCGTGGGCTTCGGCATAGATTTCCGGCGGCTCCAACTCGATAAAGCGGGTGTAGAGCGGCGGCATTTTTGCCACCAGGCCCATGGCCAGGTCCATTTTGCTCTGGCGGATTTTTTTCTGTTCCTCTGTCTCCGCCGGGGCGCTGACGGCTTCGTCCAGCTTCAGAGAAGCCTCGTTGCTGGCTCGCATCAGCTCGTCGTAATACTGCTGGCAGACGGCCTCATATTCCTCCTTGGTCAGCGGGCCCTCGTGGTCCGGCAAGGCGGGCTTGTCCTTGTCGAGGGAGTCGGCGTCGGGGGTTTGGGCCGGGCCTTCTGTCCGGTCGGCCTGGTCTGGTTGCTCCGGCTGTTCTGTCTGTTGGTTGCATCCCCACAGGCCCAGCAGAAGCAGACCGGCGAGCAGGCCGGCGGTCAAACGCCGGGCCATGGATTTGTGATGAATATCGTCCATGAACATAAATCTCCTTTTGATGGACCAAGCCGCCAGAGGGCTTGGGTTGTTTTGGGCGGAACGTCTAATTTCTCCGGCCTCCCCGTCTTGGGCCAACCGGTTGGCAACGCGGCGTCTTTTGATAGTTTACCACAGAAAGGCCGATTTTTCAACTGCATCTCAATCGCAGGAAAGTAAAAAGTTCTTGACATTTCGTTTCTGGAATTGTATCATACAAATGTAAAGGATCTTTGACTTTTAGGAGGGAAAGGATGAAACAGATTCTCAAGAACCTGAGGTTTGGCAAAGCGGATGAAATGCAGCGGATGATTATGCTCAAAGCCCAGCGGAATGGCTATGTCTTCCTGGCTTTGGCCCTGTTGTGCTGGTCCTTATACGAAAGTTACAAGGTTTATGCCTGGCGAGAGCCGCTGAATCTGATTCCCTGCCTGCTGTTGGCAGGGGCGGCGCTGATCCAGGCGTTTTCCCAGCTGGTTTTGACCCGCAGGGCGGTGAAAGACGACGAGGATTCCGATGAAACAGGGCCTCTGTTCGCCCTGGTTCTGCCCTGCATTGCGGCGGGAGCTGCGGCCGTCGCGGGCGCCGCCTTGCTGCTGGCAGGCGCCCGTCTATGAAAAATAAGATCAAAGAGCTGCGAAAGGCCATGGGATATCGCCAGCAGGATTTGGCCCAGGCCCTGGGAGTTTCCAGGCAGACCATTATCGCCATCGAAAACGACAAATACAACCCCACTCTGGAGCTGGCTATGCGGCTGGCCCGCTATTTGAACGCCGGGGTGGAGGAGATTTTTCAGCTGGAGGAGAAGGAATGAAACAGAAATGGGCGTTGCTGGCGCCGTATTTGGCCCTGCTGGCGGCGGATTTTTATTTGCCGCCCCTTTGGATGAAGGATAGCGGCGGGGCGATGATCTTGATGTTGTGCGTCATGCCCTTTTTGGCGTTTGCCGCGGCCCTGGCCCATGGGATGCGCCGGGGTTTCGACCCGCTGTTGGCCGGGGCTGCTTTGGTTCTCTTCGCGCCTACGATTTGGCTCTATTACAATACGACAGCCTGGCCTTACGCCCCTGTTTATGCCGCCCTGGTTCTGGCCGGCGACGGCTTGGGGAGCCTCTTTCATGGGAAAAAATAAAAAGACAGCCCCGACGGCGCGCCGTCGGGGCTGCGTTGCGCTGCAATCAATATCGTTCCAGCAGATCCTGCTTGATTTTCCATAATTTGGGGGATAGATCCACAATATAGGAATGAGGGTTCTCGAAGCGGGTGACTTCAGGCCACAGTAGGTTGACCTGTTGACGGCAGAAATCTCGGGTTTGGGAGATAGGCCGTTTTTCATAGAGGCAGCGGCCCTTTTGGAACAGGGGCTTGAGCAGGGGAATGGCCTGGTAGTTTGCCAGGGTCTTCTTTTTCCAGGTATAGATGGGGTCGAAGATGGTATAGGGTTCGCCTTGGGGGATGGCTTCGTCATAAAGAGCCACCACGTCGGCGGAGGCCAGGGCGGCGGACACCTCCGCCGGGTTCACGTCCCGGATATCCTCGTCGGGGTAGTCCACCACGGCG
>CAJUIK010000004.1:15310-75311 GCA_910585875.1 uncultured Eubacteriales bacterium
CGCCAGACCTGTTTGAAATGGGGCGTGGTTATTTTTTCCACATTCTCGCTGATTTTGATTTTAGGGATGATGGCGCCTTGATCGTCTTCAATGGCCGTTAACTTGTAGACGCCGCCGAAAATCGGGGCGCTGCGGGAGGTAATCAGCCGTTCGCCGATGCCGAAAGTATCGATTTGAGCGCCCTGCAAAATCAGGTCCCGAATTAGGAATTCGTCCATAGAGTTGGAAACCACGATTTTGCAGTCAGCCAGGCCCTCTTCGTCCAGCTTGGCTCGGATTTTCTTGCTCACATAGGCGATATCGCCGCTGTCGATGCGCACGCCTTTTAGACGGCAGCCCATGGGCTCCAGCACTTCCTTGGCCACCCGAATGGCGTTGGGCAGGCCGTGTTTCATCACGCTGTAGGTGTCGATGAGCAGAGTGCAGTCCTGGGGATAGATTTCAGCATAGGTCTTAAAGGCTTCGTATTCGCTGCTGAACATCTGTACCCAGCTGTGGGCCATGGTGCCGGCGGCGGGCACGCCGTAATCCCGGTCGGTCATCACGCAGGCCGTGCCGGCGCAGCCGCCGATATAGGCGGCCCGGGCGCCCAGCACGGCGCCGTCCGCCCCCTGGGCCCGGCGAGAGCCGAATTCCAAAACCGTCCGGCCGGCGGCGGCCCGGACCATCCGGTTGGCTTTGGTGGCGATGAGGCTCTGGTGATTGATCGTCAGCAACACCATGGTTTCGATAAACTGAGCTTGGGCCACCGGGCCCCGCACCACTACGATGGGCTCGCCGGGGAAGATGGGCATCCCTTCTTCCACGCACCATACGTCGCAGGAAAATTGGAACTCCGCCAGATAGTCCAAAAACTCCTGGCAGAAGCAGCCCTTGCTTTTCAGGTAATCGATATCCTCCGGGCGGAAGTGGAGGTTGCTCAGATAATCCACCAGCTGCTCCACGCCGGCCATAACGGAGTAGCCGGCGTTATCCGGCACGTTGCGGTAGAACATATCGAAGTAGGCGACGGTATCGCCCACGCCTTTCTTGTAATAGCCGTTGGCCATGGTAAATTCATAAAAATCGGTGAGCATGGTCAAGTTTTTGTTCAGATTCAAAAAAACCACCTGCATTTCGTCAAAGTTTTAACGTTTTTACCTCAAAAACAAGGCAAAACGTCGTTTTTTATAGGGGATTTTTGCTTATCTCTATCATATCCATTTCTGCTCCAAGTGTCAAGCCGCCTTGGAAGACTGCCGCAGGATGGAAACGGTAAAATAATACAAGATGAAGCCAGGAGCAGGGGAGAAAATTTTTCCGTGTTCCGGCGCCTTGTGTAAAAAACATCTTGACGGCGAGAGAAATGAACTATAAAATGACAGGGATATTCATTTGCAGCAGGGGACTCGGGGAGAAAACGCAAAGGGGGAGGATTCATGAACAGCAACACTGGCAGCCTGGAGCTGATCAAGCGCATCAACCGTCAGCTGATATTGGAAAAAATCAAACAAGAACAGCCTGTCAGCCGGGCTTGGCTGGCCCGGGAGCTGGCGCTGAGCAAAACCACAGTAAGCGCTATTTGCGACGAGCTGCTGGCCAACCGGATGATTGTGGATTTGGGAGAAAAAGGGCCGGCAAAGGGCAGCGGCCGCCCGGCGAAAATGCTGGGCTTTAATCCGCGTTCCGCCTATGGTTTGGGCGTCGACCTGCATCCGAACAGGGCTTTGGCCGTGGCCACCGACCTGGAGGGGGGCGTGCTGTACCGCATACTGGCGCCCGCTTCCGACAAACCGGAGCAAATCGCCGCCCTGGCCTGGCGCTGCGCCCGGGAGGCCGGCGTCCCGATGGAAGACGTGGCGGCTTTGGGCGTCAGCGTGCCCGGCACGGTGGATAAAAAGGGGGCGGTGGTGCGGGCCAACAGCCTGAGCTGGCAGAATTACGACCTACAGGCCGCCTTGGAACAACGGCTGCCCTGCCGGATTGCGGTGAACAACGAGGCCAACTGCGCCGCTTTGGGCGAACGATGGCGGGGCGCCGCCATGCAGAAAGACAACCTGCTCTATATCGCCTTAGGCGAAGGGGTGGGCGGCGCCGTCATTTCCGAGGGCAATTTGATTTACGGCGCCTGTAGCCGGGCGGGAGAGATCGGGTACCTGATCAGCGAGGCAGAAGCGGCCCAGGGGCTGCGCAACGAGCTGGGCAAGCCCGGGGTTTTTGAACGCAAGCTGATGGGGCTGCTACAGGGGGGCGGCCTGGGGCCGGAGCAAACTGTGGCCGCCTATGTGCGGGGAGAAGAGCCGGCCAACAGCATGATTCAGCAGTTTGTCCAGCATCTGTCCTGGGCCATCGCCAACCTGGTCTGTCTGATCAATCCAGAGATTGTGGTGGTGGGCGGGGCCGCCGCCCAGCATCTGGGCCCAGTGCTGCCCGCCATTCGGGCGGTGGCGAGCAGTTTGACGCCGGTGCGGGCCCAGGTGACGCTGGGCGTCCTGGGGCCTTGGGCCTCGGCAATCGGCGCCGTGGCCGGCGCTTTGGGCGGCTCCGCAGCCGCCCGCTCTGAGAAATCTCTGGTGGGGGCGTAAGGAGGCATATCGCCTGTCTTCTGAACATTGGAGCGTCTTCCTCCAGGCGGGGGAGCAGATGAATTTCATGGATATGCTCCGTTACCTGCTCATCGGCTCGGGCAACGACGCCGCCAACGCCCTGGCCGAATATGTGGCCGGCTCCAACGAGGCCTTTGCCGAGCTAATGTGTTTTGCGATTAGGAGGAAAAGAGCATGAAGGAAAATAAAAGCCAATCCGTCTCGGTTCATGACGGAATCTCTCCCATTATCGTCACAGAAACCCAAGAAGAGGCAAAATTTCAACGGCTTTGGAGCTATCTTGTGCCTGCTTCGGGGCGGGCCCAAACCGCTCAGGGGGAATTGATCCGCATCGCGGGCCGCGTTCAGCATGAAATGATGGACAACGGCGGCATGAATTGGGACGAGGATTTCCGAAAAATGCTGCGCGTTTTCCCTCAATACCTTCGCTTGGGCGTCGCGTTCAGCCAGGAGGATTGCCGGGCGGCAGAAGTCCTGACAGCCCTCTTGATCGAAGCTGGAGATCAGGGGCGGGCCGAAGAGTTCCTGTGCGCGGCGCTGTGCTCCTGCGCCGTCGCCTGGGTGGGGCAGAATCCACAGGTCGTAGCGCCTTTGAAAGCGGATTACAAGCGGTAAAAGCCGTCCGTTTTCCAGACAGACGAAAGCAAGCGCCTCGCGAGGCGCTTGCTTTTGCCGCACAGTAGACGACAGCTCAAAAAATCATAGCCAGCGTGCCGGCGGTCAAAAGAGCCAGGCCGGCCAAGGCCCGGCGGCTCAGCTTTTCATGGAGGACCAGGCAGGAAAATCCCACAGTGATCAGCACGCTCATTTTATCGATAGGAACCACTGCGCTGGCGGGACCCTGCTGGAGGGCCCGATAATAACACAGCCAAGAAGCGCCGGTAGCCAGGCCGGATAGACAGATAAAACCCAGCTCCCTTTTGTCCAGTCCTTTCAGAGCCGGGCCCTTGCCTGTCAAAAAGACCATGGCCCAGGCCATAACCAGCACAGTCGCCGTGCGGATCGCCGTGCCCAGGTTGGACTCCACCCCCATGATGCCGATTTTGCCCAGAATGGCCGTCAGGCTGGCGAACAAGGCAGAGCCACAGGCATAGAAAAACCAAGCTCGCCCCTGGGGTTGGGCGGTCTGGACGTCTTTTTTCTCAATCATCAGCCAAACGCCCAAGGCGATCAGCGCCGCCCCCAGCCCCTTCGCCAGGCTGACGGTTTCATGCAGCAGCAGAAAGGCCAGCAGGATGGTCAGAGCGGAGCTGGATTTGTCGATGGGCGTCACTTTGTTGACGTCTCCCAGCTGAAGGGCTTTGAAATAGCACAGCCAAGAGGCCCCAGTGGCCAGGCCGGACAGCAGGAGAAACAGCAGGGTTTTGCCGCCGATTTGGCCGATTTGCCCCACAGAGCCGGCCAAAAAAGCCATCAGCCAGCAGAAAACCAACACAACCCCCGTTCGGATCGCCGTGGCGACGGTGGAATCTGTCCTCCGCACGCCGCATTTGGCCAATATCGCCGTCAACCCCGCGAACAGGGCGGAGCCCCAGGCATAGGCAATCCACATGATGCATTCCTCCTAAAAAGCGGCTGATAGAGCCGTCAAAAATGCGGGACGAACGCCGGCCGCCGGAACAGGCCCAAGCCGCGGCGTTGACGTCGCTCCTGTTTTTGATGATAGCACGGTTTTGGGAGGAGCGCAAGGGCGTGGATTGCTGAACAATCTCCGAACAATACGAAGCGGCGAGGTTTTGATTTGGCGCCTCTATTGAGAGCGCGCCTTGGCGGAAAATTATGCGGTCCTCCTCCGTTGACTTTTTGCCCAAGGTCCGATATAATAAATACGCGATTTGCGGGCATGGCGGAATTGGCAGACGCGCCAGATTTAGGTTCTGGTGTCTTCGACGTGCAGGTTCAAGTCCTGTTGCCCGCACCAGAGCTCATGCAGGCGGGAGCCCCCTCGTTTGAGGGGGCTTCGTCTTTGGTGAAGGCCTGTACTGCCGCGAATGGGTACATTTGCACAAGAGGAGATTCAGATGGAAGAATTTTTTAAAGCCTTGGAGCCTATGATCCAGCGGGCTGTTCAAATCGCAATGGAGAAGATTCGCCGCGAAGCCGGCGGCGAACGCATCTATGGCGCCGCTTTGGAGACAGACAGCGACTGTATCACGCTCTTTTTGGCAGTGAATACAGAGGAGAGCCTCCGCCGTCGGGACGAGAAGGATAGAAGCCCGAAACGATTGAAGAAACTGAAAGAATACTGGGGAGAGGAGAAGGTCCGGCAGATCGCCGACGGCTCCTTCAGTATGAATCGTTGGCTCCCGGACGAGTGGAGTTACTCCGATGGAAGCGACAGCGAACTGAACGAGATCAGCCGGTTGCTTTACGAGAAGGAATCGACGCTCTCCGATGCGGAAGGCGACGTCTACGACCAGTTTCAGGAGCAATTTTTAGAAACTCTGATTGCTGTCTTTGAGGCGCTACGGAGGGAAGGGGTTTTCGGCCCAGAGATTACCTGTTTCGTCTCCATGTCCGACGACGAGCGGACGCCGGAGATCGAGAAAGAGTCTGCCCGGCGTCTCAACTCCCCGGAGCTCTATGAAGCGTTTGCCCAATGGGGAACCTTTTTTGAATAGTTTGCAATAGAGAAAAACCCCGCAAAATCTCAAATGATTTTGCGGGGCCTTTTTCTGATTTGTTGTCGCCGGAGTTTATTGCTTCAGCTGGAAGCTGCTCGTCAGCTTTTTCAACAGGCCCGCCTGGGCGCTCAGCTGCTCGCTGGCGGCGGCGCTCTGCTGGGCTGTGGCGGCGTTGGTCTGCACCACGCTGGAAATCTGGCTGATTTGATCCTGCACTTGGGCGACGGAATCCGCCTGGGTTCGAGAGGCGCTGGCGATGACGCCGATGGTGTCTACAATATCCGCCGCGCCGGCCACTACGGATTTCAGCTGCTGGGCGGTTTCGTCGGCGATTCTGGCGCCCTGCTCCACCGAGGCGATGGAGCGCTCGATCAGGGCGGTGGTGGATTGAGAGGCTTCGGAACTCTTGCCCGCCAGGCTGCGGACCTCGTCGGCCACAACGGCGAAGCCCTTGCCCGCCGAACCGGCCCGGGCCGCTTCCACAGCAGCGTTCAGCGCCAGGATATTGGTCTGGAAGGCGATGTCTTCAATGGTCTTGATAATTTTGCCGATTTCGCTGGAGCTGGAGTTGATCTGCTCCATGGCTTGGATCATCTCGCGCATTTTTTCATCGCTCTTGTGGATCTGCCGGCCCACGTCTTCTGCCTGCCGGCTGGCCCGCTGGGCGTTTTCGGCGGTCTGTCCCACCTGCTGGGAAATATCCTGAATGACAGATTCCAGCTGCTCCACGGCGCTGGCCTGCTCCACAGAGCCCTGGCTCAGGGCCTGGGCGCCGATAGACACCTGCTCTGAACCGCTGGACACCTGGTCCGCGCTGTCCACAATTTGGCTCAGGGTGTCGTTGAGGCGGGAGACGATATCTTCCAGAGAAGTCTTGATGGAGGCGAAATCGCCGATGTACTCCTTCTGGGCGCCGGCTGTCAGGTCGCCGGCGGCGATGCTCTCCAATACGGAATCGATTTCGCCGATATAGTCCCGCAGCCGCACAATGGTGTTTTCAAACACATTGGCCAGCAGGCCGATTTCGTCGTTGGAATCGATTCCTGCCGACTGGGCGCTCAGCTCGCCCCGTTCCATAGTCTGGGCCAGGGCCGTCAGCCGGCCCAAGGGAGCGGAGACAACCCGCTTTAAGTAAACGGTGAGGAAAACGATGACCAACCCGATCAGCGCGGCGCCGGCCAAGCAGGCCAGCAGCACCGTCAGATTGATTTGCCGGGTGGATTGAGCAAGAGAGACGCCGGCGAACAGCAGGCCGTCGATCTGGCCGTTGTCGTCCCGGGTGGGCAGATAGGCGCACAGATGCTGCTGCCCCAGGATATCCGCCTTGCCGATATATGATTCCCCCTGCTCCAGCACCTGGCGGGCGATGGAAGCGGACAGCTTTGTGCCCACTGCCCGGCGGCCGTCTTGCTGGATGGTGGTATAAGCTCGTTCGTCGCCGTGGAAGATGGTGAATTCGCACCCCAGCCGCGCTTTCAGCTCATCCATCATTTCGGTGGGGTCCTGTCCTTCGGGGTAGTTTTCCAGCTCGTAGGCCAGCAAACTGGCGTAATCTGAGCATTGGCTTTGTAATATAGTCATAGTCAGGCTGTAGAACATCCAGACGCACAGCGCCACAATGACGATAATGCAGCCGGCCAGCAGCCAGGCCACAATATTGCCCACTTTTTGGCCGATGCGCCGGCTTTTGTTTTTGGCCCCTTTTGCGAGGGGGTCGGTCAGTTGATTCATTGAACATTCCTCCAATTCCATTGGTTCAGAGTCAAAGGGCTCTTGGCAATATATTAAACAGTTTCGGCGGCAATTACAAGAGCCAATTCGGGCCCACAGCGGAGAAACGGATTAAAAAATTTTGAGCCGCCGTTTGGGGATATAACAGCATTTCCTCAACGAGCCAGGCAAACGCAACAGGGCAGAAGGGAGGAGAGGGCCTTCTCTCCTCCTTTTTCTGCTTTTTTGCGGGAAAAGGCTTTCCGGCCCTTGACGCCGCAGGCGGATGGAGATAAAATTTTTGAGGCTTGTTTGCCGGAAACGAGACGTTGAAAAAACGAAAGAGGGGATTTTTTTTGCAAGACTCCGTACAGACCATCGTCAGCCAGATTTTTATTATGTTTTTGCTGATGTTTTTGGGCCATCTGCTCTACAGAAGGAAGATGATCGACGAAACCTTTTCCAAGCAGCTTTCCGCCCTGCTGCTGAACGTCGTGACGCCGGCGGTGCTGATTATTTCTTATCAGCGGCCCTTTGATCGAGAGGACGCCCGGCAGCTGGCTCTGGCTTTTTTCTATTCCGTCCTCACCTTTCTCGTCGCCATCGCCGCGGCTTGGCTGCTCTTTGGCCGCAGCAAAAAGCCCTATGCCAAGGACGCCCGGATGTGCGTCATTTTTTCCAACAACGGCTTTATGGCCATTCCTTTGCTCCAAGCCTTATTAGGGCCGGAGGGGGTGTTCCTGGGCTCGGCCAGCATTGTCACGGCCACCGTTATCGCCTGGACCTACGGCGCCCGGATGCTTTCCGGCGAAAATAGGACGGATCTCAAAAAAATCCTGCTCAACCCCGGAACGCTGGCTTTGCTCGGCGGCGTTCTGCTCTTTTGCTCCCCCTGGAAGCTGCCCGGCCCCATTTTTCAGGCGGCGGAGTATCTGGGCGGGCTCAACACGCCTCTGGGCATGATGGTGTTGGGCGTCAACCTCTCTCAGGCCAAGGTGTTGTCCTGCTTGAAAGATAAGACGGTCTATCTCATCTCCTTTGTCAAGCTGCTGGCGACGCCGCTGCTGGCCGCCGTCGTCCTGTACATCCTGGGAGCCCAGCCCACTACGGCCATGGCCCTGCTCATCGGCGTGGCGGCGCCCAGCGGCGTCATCAGCTCTATGATGGCCCAGATGTTCGGCACAGACTACCGGTTCAGCGCCCGGGTTGTGGCTGTCACCACGCTGTTGTCCGCCGTCACCATGCCTCTGTTTTTGGTATTGGCCCAACAGCTTTGGTAGGCGGCGGCCGTTTCCAGCGCTCAGAACTGACCAAAGACAGAACAGAGGCGTCTCACAGCGCGTCTTTGGAGAGCTCTTCCGCTTGCGCCCGCCGCCAGGCCGTGATATGCTTATAAGCAGAACGCCGCAAGCGAAAATCGCCAAATCAGGCGGCGCGAAGAAAGAGAGAGCATATGAAGGGTTTGTGGGTATTGGGCAAAAAAGCGCTGCTGCTTTTTGCCGGGTTTTTTGTGCTGGCGCTGGCCAGCGTGCTGTTGAAACAGGCCAACATCGGCCTGGGCCCCTGGGACGCGCTGCACGACGGCATTTCCAGGCAGACGCCGCTGACTTACGGCCAGGCTTCTATCGCGGTGGGGCTGGCCATTGTGGCGGTGGACTTTTTGTGTAAAGAACGGCTGGGGTTCGGCACCCTGCTGAATATCTTGGTCATCGGGACCTTTGTAGATATGCTGCTTTCCGCCGGATGGATTCCCAGGCTCAGCGGCGCGCTGCTGCCCGGCTTGATCTATGGAACCGTCGGCTTGACGCTGAGTTCCGTCGGGATCTGGCTGTATATCAGCGCGGCCATGGGCGCCGGCCCCCGGGACAGCCTGATGGTGATCCTGGCCCGGCGCACCGGCAAACCGGCCGGCGCCTGCCGGGCCTGCGTGGAGGCTTTGGCTCTGCTGGCAGGTTGGATGTTGGGCGGCCAAGTGGGCCTGGGCACCGTCATTTTCACCCTGATGGGCGGCCCCATTATGCAGCTTGTGTTTCGCCTGGTGAAATTTGACGTCAAGGCCGTGCGGCATCAGACCTTCGCCGAAACCCTGCGCTTCGCCGCCCAGTCGGCGGCGGGGAAAGAAGCAGAAGGATAGGCGTCGGGTTTTGCCGGCGTGATTCTATCCGCAGCGCCGGCCTTTTTCCTGAAAACAAATCCCGCGGCCCAAGGGACGATGCGGGAGAACAGAATCAAAATACAAACGCCCTGGCGGGATGGGTTCCCGCCAGGGCGTTGTGATTGCGGAGAGCAATCAGAAAGAATAGTTTCAATCGATTTCTGTAAAATCCACGTCGACGAACGCCGTATCATCGAAATCTGGAGAGGCGGCGCCGTCCTGCTCCTCGGCGTCTGTTGAAAAATCGCCTTCAAAAAACATTTGATAAGCGCGGTTTCCAATGGTTCGAGTTTCCAAAAAATCAAGGCTTCCGTTGATAATCGCTCCGACGCCAGGCACAAGTTTCCCCAGATTGACCAGCCCCTTTTGACCGAATTTCGTGATGAATCGAAACCCGATCTTTTGGTTGATTTTTATCAGCGCCTGCCCAGGGATCTTTTTGATCAGGCTGTTGGCCGCTTTTTGCCCTAACTTGACGCCGAATTGTTTGAAGAAGCTGTTGACAGACACGCCCGCCAGGCAAGCGTAGATCAATGTCTGAACTTGGTCGCTGTGAACGTCCCATCCGGCCAGATAGGCCGTACAGGCGATCATCCGCATTTGCACATATAAGACGCTTCCAATATTGGCCGGTATGGAAACTGGCAAGGTGATAACTCCGCCAAAGCCCGTTAGAAATCCAGAGGTCGCGCATTTGGCTATTTGGTGCTGAATCATGCTCTTCGCCGCTTTTGCGGGGTCGGATTCTCTGTTCAGGTAGTCGTTTGCAAATTGATCGATGGGCGGGCTGATTGTTTGAATGCCGTCGATGGACTTTTGATAGAGGGAGTTCAATAAGTCCATGACTTGTTCTTTCGAAACGCCCTTTTTCTTGATGGATTCCTCTCTCATGTTGGATACCGTCCTTTTTTTACCGCAGATAATAATCCAGGCTTTTGTCGGCGGGCAGCATATCGGCGGGCAGGGAGAGCAGCAGCCGGCAATCGCCGGATTCCAGGGCCTGGCGCAGAGGGGCTGCGGCGGGGTCTTCGGCAAAGGGGAGGGGAGCGGCCAGCCAATCGCAGACGGCGGCCAGCTGGGTTACGTCCTGTCCGGCTTCGGCGTCGACCAGGTTGGCGGCGGCCGCGTCGGTGAGCTCCGCCGCAATGAACAGGCCGTCGGCATAACCCCGCAGATTTTGAATCATCTGGGCGGTCAGAGCGGCCCGGCCTCCCTGGCGGTCGGTGCCCACGAGGCTGACTTTGCCTCGGGTGGGATAGCCCAGGTCGGCGAGCAGCAGGCCCTCAAAGCCCAGCTGCTTGCAGGAAACGGCCAACTGGCCCAGATATTCCGCTGTATTGGGGCCCGAGGGCGCCATCCAGGTCAAGTAGTCGTAGTCCATCCAAGTGACGCCGCTATAGGTGGCCACCATGTTTTCCCGCAGGGCCCGGGGGGCGATGTTGTCCCGGTTGGCCGAAAGCCGGGCCACCAGATGGAAGCCCTCCGCTTTCAGGGCGGCTAGCCCCTCTGCGGCGGCGGGATCGGCGTTGACAGAGCCAATTTGAGCGGCGACGGCCGAGTCTGTGGGAATCAATACTTGGCCGTTGGGCGTCTTGACTGTAAAGACCAGGGTGTCGCAGTCCGCCTGGTCGGCCCATTCCATCAGCCGGGCCCGATAGGCGGGATCGCCTACTTGAGACAGCTCGCCGGCGGCCCAGTGAGCCGCGACAGTCTGGGCGGGGGGGTGTTCTTCGGGAGTTTGGTCTGGGGATTCGCCCTCTTCAGGGTCGGGCTTTTCTTCCTCGTCGCCGTCGCCGGTGATCAGAGGGATTTCCTCCGGCGGCGCAGGCTCTTCTTCCGGCTGCCGGCTGCTGGGCTGGAGAAAGGGGAAATCAAACCGGAAACCGTCGGAAGTATAGACGATGAACTCCTGCAAATAGAAAAAGCCGGCGGCCAGGGCCATAAGAATCAGCAGCAGAACCAGCAGAAAAATCGTCAGGCGGCGTTTGAATCCCTTTCGCCTGCCATAATAGATGGAGTGGGTGGAATTGATACCTTTTTTGGCCATAACGGTCGGCGCCTCCTTGCAAAAACAAAAAATCAGGCGTGGGCCTGCCGCAGTCGTCTTTTGCGGGCAAAAGAAAGAGACAGCAGAAGCAGATACCGCTGTCTCTTAATAGTATATGAAATGGCGGCGGGTTTCAACCGTAAATTCATGAATTTGCCGGGAAAACCGCTTTTTTCCGCCGGGAAAGGGGTTAGAGATCCGATTCCCGGGTGGCGCTGGTGATGGCGCTGGCCCGCACAATCAGCTTGCGGGGGCAGACGTTCATGCAGTCGCCGCAGTTGACGCATTTGCTGTAATCGATGGAGGCCAGGTTATCCACAACGTGGATGGCGTCGTGTTTACAGGTCTTCTGGCACAGCGTACAGCCGATACAGCCGATGTTGCAGTTTTCCCGCAGGGTCGGGCCGCGGTCGTGGGAAGAACAGCTGACGAACACATCCTGCTTTTCAGAAACCAGGGAAATCAGCTTGCGGGGGCAGGCGGCGACGCACAGGCCGCAGGCCCGGCACTGGTCGGAGTTGACCACAGCCACGCCGTTGACAACCCGGATCGCGCCATAAGGGCAGGCTTTTTCGCAGCTGCCCAGGCCCAAGCAGCCAAAGGAGCAGGCCAGAGGGCCGCCGCCCACCTTGGAGGCGGAAAGGCAGTCTTGAATGCCTTCATACTCGAATTTCCGCTTGGCGTTGACGCCGCCCCGGCAGTTGACATGGGCCACCAGCCGGTCCTGCTTTTCCGCCTCCACGCCCATGATCTGGGCCACTTTGGCGGCTGTTTCAGCGCCGCCCACAATGCAGCCGTGGCAGGGCGCTTCGCCGTCGATGACGGCGTTTGCAAAGTTGGAACAGCCTGGATATCCGCAGCCGCCGCAGTTGGCGCCGGGCAGGGCTTCTAATATCTGGGGCAGACGCTCGTCCTGCTCCACATGGAATATCTTAGAGCTCACGGCCAGCAGCAGCCCGAAAAACAGGCCCATAGCGCCCAGGGCGACCACTGGGGCGACGATCGCTAAAGTATACAAAGTTATCACCTCGTCAATGGATTCGGGGAATTTGGGCGGTTAAAAAATCTTCAGCCCCTGGAAGCCCATAAAGGCCATGGCCAGCAGGGAGGCGCTGATCAGCGCGATGGGAAAGCCCTCGAAGGAAGGGGGGCACTCGGCGAACTCCAGCCGCTCCCGGACGGAGGCGAACAGCACGATGGCCAGAGTGAAGCCGACGGCGGCGGAAAAGCCATAGACCACAGAGCCGATGAAATTCAGCTCTTGCTGGACGTTAAGCAGCGCCACGCCCAGCACCGCGCAGTTGGTGGTGATCAGCGGCAAATAGATGCCCAGAGCCTGGTAAAGGGCGGGCATGGCTTTCATCAGGAACATTTCCACAAACTGCACCAGGCTGGCGATGATCAGGATAAAGGCCACAGTCTGCATATATTCCAAGTCAAAGGGCAACAGGATATATTCGTTCACCAGATAGGTGGCGGCGGAAGCCACGGTCATGACGAAGATAACCGCCATGCCCATGCCCACGGCAGTTTCCGTCTTTTTGGAAACGCCCAGGAAGGGGCAGCAGCCCAGAAACTTCACCAGCACGAAGTTTTCCATCAGGATAGCCCCCAGGGCCAGCGAAAACAGCTCGGCAAAACTCATCGGTTAAGCTCCCTTCTTTTTCAATAGTTTCTGGAACAAGGCGATGACGAAGCCCAGGGTCAAAAAGCCGCCGGCGGGCAGAATCATCAGAATGGCGGGCTGGAAGCTCTCGCCGAACAGCGGGTAGCCCATCAGCGTTCCAGCGCCCAGAATTTCCCGAATCGCAGACAGGACGCACAGGGCGAAGGTGAAGCCCAGGCCCATGGCCAGGCCGTCCGCGATGGAAGGCAGCACGCCGTTTTTGGAGGCGAAGGCCTCCGCCCGGGCCAGGATGATGCAGTTGACCACGATCAAAGGGATAAACAAGCCCAAGGATTTGGACAGATCGGGCAGATAGGCCTGAATTAGCAGGTCCACCGCCGTGACAAAGCCGGCGATGATGGTGATATAGGCCGCGATGCGCACCTTGGAGGGGATCAGCTTGCGCAGCAGGGAAATGACGGCGTTGGAGCAGACGAGCACCGCCGTGGCGGCCAGGCCCATGCCGACGCCGTTTTGCAGCGAAGTGGTGGTGGCCAAAGTGGGGCACATTCCAATCAGCTGCACCAGCACCGGGTTGTTGGTAAAAATGCCTTCATAGAGCTGTTGTAAAAATTTTTTCATGGCGTCCTCCTTACTGCCGGGCGGCGAAATCCAGCGCGGTTTGAACCCCGGCCGTCACGCCTTTGGAAGTGATGGTGGCGCCGGAAAGGGCTGCGATATCCCCGGCGTTGCCCGTGGCGGCTTTGACCACGTTCAGGCTGCCCGAGGCGCCCTGATATTGAGACAGCCATTTGGCGTCGTCTGCCTTGGCGCCCAGGCCCGGGGTCTCGCTGAGCTCCACGATCTGAACCCCCAGCACGGCGCCTTCCCCGTCCACTCCCACGATCATGGTGATAGCGCCGCCGAAGCCCATCGGCTCCACCTGAAGGCAAAAGCCGTCTTCTTTTCCTTGACGCAGGATGCGGTTGGCCGAGGTAATGGAGGGGTCGTCCGAGGGCGATAGGCTCATGCTCTCAAAGGAGGCGTCGGCGCCGCAGACCTCCCGCATGGCGTTTTGGATGTTCTCTTCTTTGATGCGGGCGATTCTGTCTCGCGTCAGGGTGTCCACGCAGCCCAGGCACAGGGCCACGGCCACAGTGATGGCCAGCAAAGCGCCGCCCAGGCGCAGCAGATCGTTTTTCAGGTTTTCGCTCATTTGGCAGCCTCTCCTTTCGGGGCTTTTTTGGCCTTCTGGGGGGCCGTATACCCATATTTGCGGGGTTTTGTCATCTTTTCAATCAGGAACACGGTGGAATTCATCACCAGGATGGAATAGCTGACGCCCTCGGGCAGGTTGCCGAAAAAGCGGATGAACATGGTGAGCAGGCCGCAGCCCACGCCGAAGACGATCTGCCCCTTTTTGGTGACGGGGCTGGTGGAATAGTCGGTGGCCATGAAAATGGCGCCCAACATCAGGCCGCCGCTGCAAAGCTGGGCCAGCATGAATTCCACTCGGCCGCAGCCATGGGGAAAGGCGAAGCTGAGCAGCGCCACCGTGCCCAGATAGGCCAGAGGGATGTGGGGGCTGATCACCTTGCGGGAGATCAGATACAGTCCGCCGGCCAGCAGGGCCAGGGCAGAAATTTCGCCCAGAGAACCGCTGACCATGCCCAAAGCCAGGTCTGTCAAAGTGGCGTCGGGCATCATACCTTGCTTCAGGTTGGCCAGAGGGGTTGCGGCGGAAACCACGTCCGGCGAGGCGAACAGGGGCATTTTGGTGCGAACAGGGGGCCAGGTCGTCATCAGCAGGGGAAAACTCATCAGGAAAGCCCGGGCGGAGAGAGCCGGGTTCATAAAGTTTTTGCCGATGCCGCCAAACAGCTGCTTGACCACCACGATGGCGAAGGCGTCGCCAATCAGCACCATCCACAAAGGGGAGGAAGGGGGCAGGCAATAGGCCAGCAGCACGCCGGTGACCACGGCGGAACAATCGTCCACAGTAATGGGCCGGCGCATCAGCGTCTGATACAGCCATTCAAAAAACACGCAGCCCGCCGCGGAAACCGCCGTCATCGTCAGGGCGCGAGGGCCGAACACATAGGTCGCGATGGCCAGCGCCGGCATCAGGGCGATGACCACGTCCAACATAATCTGTCGGGTATTGTCCTCATGCCGGATATGGGGGGAGGACGAAACCGTTATTTTGCTTAAATCTGCCATAAGGACCCTCACTTTCTGCGCGCGTTCAGCGCCAGCTGCTTGGCCGAGCGGATGCCCTGCACCAGCGGCAGCTTGCCGGGACAGACGTATGTGCAGGCGCCGCACTCGATGCAGTCCAGCACGTCGTATTTTTCACAGGCCTCGATATTGCCTTTCTGCCCATAGAGATAGAGATAGGTGGGCATCAAGTTCATGGGGCAGGCGGAAACGCATCGGCCGCAGCGGATGCAGGAGGGGTTTTTGGCCCCCTTGCCCTCGTCTCCGCAAAACGCCAGGATGGCGTTGGTCCCCTTGAAAATCGGGGCGGAAAGATCGAATTGGGCCACGCCCATCATAGGGCCGCCCATCAAAATTTTGTTGGGGTCCTCTTTGAAGCCGCCGGCGGCCTCGATCACCTGGCCGATAGGAGTTCCCACCCGGACTTCCAGGTTTTTGGGAGCGGCGACGGCGGAGCCGGAGACGGTGACGATCCGGCGGACGTCGTTCATGCCGGTTTTGAATTTCCGGGCCACAGTGGCGGCGGTGTCCACGTTGAAAACGGCGCAGCCCGCGTCGGCGGGCAGCTTGCCCGAGGGCACCTGACGGCCCGTCAGAGCGTAAATCAGCTGCTTTTCCGCGCCCTGGGGGTATTTGGTCTTCAGGCGGCGCAGCTCGATGGAGCCGTCGGGGGGCAGCAGCTTTTGAACGACGCCGAAGACGTCTGCCTTGTTTTCCTCCACCGCCAGCAGCCCTTTGTGCAGCCCTATGGCCTTGAGAAGGATCTTAACGCCGTCAATAACGTCCTGGGTCTGCTCCAGCATCACCCGGTGGTCCGAGGTGATATAGGGCTCGCACTCGGCGCCGTTGATAATCAGCGTATCCACCTTGCCCAGGGCGGATTGGATTTTCACATGGGCGGGAAAAGTGGCGCCGCCGTGGCCCACAATGCCCGCCTCTCGAATAGCTTCGGCAATCTGCTGAGGCGTCATGCCGTCGGCGTTCAGCGGTTGAAGGGACGGGTCGGGCTCGTCTTTGTAATCGTTTTCGACGATTACCGTCAGCACTTTGGTTCCGTTGGGATGGGGATGGGGCGCCACGTCGGCGACCGTGCCCGACACAGTGGCGTGGATGTTGGCGCTGACGTTGCCGGCGGCCTCGGCAACCAGCTGGCCCATGTAAACATGGTCGCCTTTTTTAACGACCGGCTTGGCCGGGGCGCCGATGTGCATGGAAACCGGCAGATAGACCTTTTCCGGCGCCGGCATGGGCTCAATCGCCTTTTTGTTGGTCGCAGCCTTTTGGTCGTTGGGGTGGATACCCCCGTGGAACGAATAGGCCATAGTTTCACCTCACAAAGATAATTCCTGCAAAAATACAAAAACCCCTCTTCTGGTTTCTGCAATTCAGAGAAAGCGCCGAAAAGATTGGCGCGTTTGCCCCGGGCGGCCCGAAAGCCCTCTCAGAGGCAAAATTCATTATAATACAAAAGAAAGAAATTCGCAACAAAAACAATGGATTCTAAGGAAAAAAAGCGTTAAAACCTTGAAATTGATAATAAAATAACAAAATTGACTTTTGAGAAGCGGCAGGCGCAGCCGCTCTTTTCAGAGGAGCTGCGGAGCAAATAGCGATAAAAGACAAACCAAAAAATCAAAAAACTTGACATTAAAATCATTTTAGTATAATGTAAAAAGCAGGATATCTGTTTGAAAAACAAAATTGAAAAGAGGGAAAGTATGAATTATGGTTCTGCGGCGTGCCTGTGGGCAGAAGACGCGCAAGGGAGAATGGCAGCGCTTGGCGGGCGTTCTGAAACGACGCTGAGGAAAGGTTCGGCTTGGCGGGGCTTCTCGTTTCCCAAAGTATATGGAGTTTCTTATGGATGTTAGAAAAGCGGATTCAAGAAAAAAGCAAAACATCTGCCTGCTGCTGATTTTGCTGCTGTGGGTCGGGCTGTCTGCGGCGGGGTATTATTACAGCAGCAGGCGGGACCCTACGATAGACTTTCCAACCGGCTGGAGCCTGCGGCTGATCGTGGGGGGAAGATATCTGCTGGGTTTTCTGCTGGGCGCGGCGATTTCCGGCCGGATAGACCGGATTCGGCTGAAAAACCTTTCCCGCCGCTGGCAAACCTGGCTGGCCTTGGCCCTTTGGCTGGCCTTTGTATGGAAAGTTTATTTCCCCTTCCTGTACCGGTATGAAGTTTCGCCAATCGGTTATTTCATATCCCGGGGCTTTGCCCTGGGGATCCCGGTTCCCTTTTTGTTCTCCAATGGAGATGCGGAACATCCCTCATAATACGAATTTTCAATGTCCCCGCCGCCCTTCTTCCAGGGGCGGCGGGGTTTTTCCATAAATCCTGTTTGCTTCCGCCGCCGGATGCGGTATAATATGGGCAGAGCGGCCCCGGCGCTCCGCCCAGGCGGATGGGCCGGGCCGGATGAACTTTATTGCCAAAAGGAGCGAAACAGACCATGAGCGAAACCATGACTTTTGAGCAGATGCCCTATGAGCGGGTGGATTTTGCCGCGCTGACGGCGGCCTATGAGCAGATGACCCGGCAGATGAAAGAGGCCAAGACCCCGGAAGAGGCCGAGGCCCTGCTGCGCCGCCATACGGAAATCCATATGCCCGCCAGCACCATGATGAATTTGAGCTCTATCCGCCATACGATCAACACCGAAGACCCCTTCTACCTGGCAGAAGAGGAATTTTACGCGGAAAACTGCCCTGCCTTTGAGCAGACTCTGACGGATTTTTACCGGGCTGTTCTGGCCTCCCCCTTCCGGCCCCAGCTGGAGCAGGTTTTCCCCAAGGTGTTTTTCATCAATGCGGAAATCGACGCCAAGACCATCTCTCCCGAAGTACTGGCCGACCTGGAGCAGGAGAACAAGCTGGTGATGGAATATCAGAAACTCCAAGGCGGCGCCCGCATCCAGTTCCAGGGCCAGACCTTGAATCTCTCCCAACTGGGCGTTTACAAAGAAAGCCCGGACAGACAGGTTCGCCGGGCCGCCTACCAGGCGGAGAGCGATTTCTATACCGCTCATAAAAAAGAATACGACGAAGTCTTTGATAAGCTGGTCAAGACGCGGGCGACCATCGCCAAGAAACTGGGCTTCAAAAATTTTGTGGAGCTGGGCTATCTGCGCATGACGCGCAACTGCTATAACGCCCAGGACGCCGCCGTCTTCCGCCAAGAGGTAGTCAAAGAAATCGTGCCTCGGGTCGTGGAGATGAAAAAGGCCCAAGCCAAGCGGCTGGGGCTGGAGGACTTCAAGTTCTACGACGATCCCGTCTCCCGCAACGGCGGCAACCCCAAGCCCCAGGGGAGCTTTGACGACACCTACCGCTCCGGCGTGGAGATGTATCGGGAGATGAACCAGCAGACCCAGGGCTTTATCGATAAAATGGATCAGATGCATTTGTTCGACCTGATCGCCAAAGAAGGCAAGATGACCGGCGGCTACTGCGCCTACCTGGCCGATTACAAGGCGCCTTTTATCTTCGCCAACTTCAACGGCACTTCCCACGACGTGGAAGTCTTCACCCATGAGGGAGGCCACGCTTTCGCCGGCTACCTGGCCTCGGAAACCGCTCAGCTGCGGGAATGCGCTTCCCCCACGCTGGAGGGCTGCGAGGTTCACTCCATGTCCATGGAGTTCCTCTGCTGGCCCTGGCTGCAAAAGTTCTATGGCGGGCAGACCGACTGCGCCAAGGCCGTCCATCTGTCCGGGACCCTGTATTTCCTGCCCTATGGCTGTCAGGTGGACGAATTCCAGCACATCGTCTATGAGAACCCGGAGCTGACCCCGGACCAGCGCAATGAAAAGTGGGCCGAGCTGGACAAAAAGTACCGCCCTTGGCTGGATTTTGACGGCGTGCCCTTCTACAGCGCGGGCGCTTCCTGGCAGAGGCAGCTGCATATCTATACCAGCCCCTTCTATTATATCGATTATTGCTTGGCCCAATCGGTGGCCTTGCAGATTTTCGAGCTGATGCAGAACCAATCCTGGCAGGCCGCTTGGGAGAAATATATGGCCTATACCCGCCAAGGCGGTTCGGATACCTTCCTGGGCCTGCTGGAAAACGCCGGTCTGCAAAACCCCATGAAGCCCGGCGCGCTGCAAAAAGCCGCCCAGGCCGCCGAAGCCTATATCTCTCGGCATCAGGAAGACCTGAACTGAAGAAGAGCAAAAAAATAACCGCCGTATGGCGGTTATTTTTTGTCTGAGCCTTTATAGAACCAGGGAAGGGGCGGTATAGACCCGGGCTTTCAGCTCGCTGTTGAGCATATATAGGCTTTTTGGGTCGCCGCCGAACAGCTCCATCTTGGTGATCAGATCCGAGGCGTTTTTCTCCTCTTCGCCCTGCTCCTTGACAAACCAATCCAGCAGCTGCATGGTCCGATAGTCCTGGGCTTCGTGGGCCGCGGCGTAGATGGCGTTGATCAGCCCGGTGACCAGTTTTTCGTGCTCCAGACCGGCTTTCAGCGGGTCTATGGGCTCGTTCAGGGCTTTGTCCGGCTGGCGGATGGCGCCCAGCGTCACCTTCTGGCTGTTGTTGTGCAGGTATTGGAAAAACAGCATGGCGTGGTCCCGCTCCTCTTGGGCTTGGATTCGGTACCAGTTTTCAAAACCGTCCAAGCCTTTGGAGGCGTAGTAGTTGGCGAAATCCAGGTACAGATAGGCGGAATAAAATTCGTGGGTAATCTGCTCGTTCAGCAGCTGAGCCACTTTTTCGTTCATCGTCTTCTCCTCTTTCTGTTGTTTTTTCTGTGGGTTGGGGGGGATTCCCCCTCCAGCCCTGGATCTATTGTACACCCGGAGGAAATACTTTGAAAAGGGGGAAATTTGTGTCTTTTTGCGCGCTTTGGCGGCTTCCAACTCTTGCCGTTCCTTTGGGAGTATGATATACTTGTGATAAAACGGCGTCGATTTCTGCAAATTCCGCTGATTTTGCGGGGATTAGAAAATAAAGAGAGGAAGACGAACGATGAAAACACGAAGAATGACAGCTTTGGCGCTGGCGCTGGTCCTTTGCCTGGCCTTGCTGCCGGCTCTGCCCGCCCAGGCCGCTCCGGCCGCCTGGGACGGTTCCGCAGCCTCCGCCTATGAGGGGGGAAAGGGGACCAAGGACGACCCCTATATCATCAGCACGGCGGCTCAGCTGGCCCTGTTCCGGGACCAGGTCAACGCCGGTCAGGACGATCTCTGCGCCCAGGTGGTGGACAACCTGGATATGGGGATGAAAGATTGGGTGTCTATCGGCCTGAGCGCCCAAGGATATAGAGGGACGTTTGACGGCAACGGCTACGCCATTCGCAACCTGAAAATCAACCGGTTTTCCTCCGGAACCTCCACCAGCGCGGGCTCCACGCTGTACGGCGGCGGCCTGTTCGGCATCGTGGGCCGGAGCGGCAAGGTGCGCCATGTGAATGTGGACGGCGTGGTTTCCGCCGATAGCTCCGTTTCGGTGTACCCGGATATCGGCGCCATCTGCGGCGGCAATATGGGCGTTGTGGAGGAGTGTTTCTCCACCTGCGACGTGCGGGATTTCAATCTGACGGTGGAATCGATTCAAGACGATACCGGCGATGTGAACGTGGGCGGCGTGGTAGGCTATAACGCCGGCGTAGTGCGCAACTGCTATATGGTGGGCGATATAGACGTCCAGGTGCAGGGCCAGGGCTTTCGGCATGTGAACGTGGGCGGCGTTGTCGGTAAGGTGGGCGCCAGCGGCGCGACAATCGAGAATTGCTACAGCGTGGTTACTCTCAAAGCCCAAAGCGATCAGCCCTGTTATACCGGCGGTATGATCGGCTCTTTGGAGGCGGAGGGCCTCTTCCGCAATCTGTATACCCGGGACGGCGTGAACTTCCTGGGCCGAAATCCCGAGGGCGAGACGGTCGACTCCGGCTTGTCTGCCGACGCGGAGCTGAAGGACAGCGCCATGCTGGCCAAGCTGGGCGCCGCTTTCAGCATGGACAAAGAAAACGTCAACCAAGGCTATCCCATTTTGGCCGTCATGGCTTATGAGGAAACAGCCAATCAGAACAACTGGTATACGACGGAATTGGTCGGCTATCAGCTTCCGGAAGACGTTGTGAATCAGCTGGTGCCCCTGTCCCTGTGGAACCGGGACCTGCGGAAAAACGTCACGCGGGCGGAATTTGCCAGCATCTCGCTGAATCTCTATGAAATGCTGACAGATCAGCAGGTTTCTGCGGATATCGAGAACCCCTTTGTCGACGTGAGCAACGACGACGTCGTCAAAGCCTATCATATGGGCATCACCAAGGGAGTATCTGCCACAGCCTTTGACCCTTATAGCTATATTTCCCGCCAGGATATGGCCACCATGATGGCTCGGATGTATAAGAAGGCCCAAATCGCGGGCTGGACCTTGGAAACGGACAGCCAATATACGCTGGAATACGATATGCCCGCCAAGTTCCGGGACGACGGACAAATCGCCTCCTATGCCTATGACTCGGTGTACTTCATGAGCGCCATGGGCGTCTTCCAAGGGGATGCCAACGGCTATTTCAGGCCCAGAGCGACTGCCGACGCGGAAACTGTGGGCTACGCCACCCGGGAGCAGGCCATCATCGCCAGCATCCGGTATTATGTGAAAAATAAATAACAGCGCGTTTCAAAAGCCCGGCGGCTGACAATCCGCCGGGCTTTTCTTTTGAAGAGGCGCCGCTGTTCCGTCAAAAATTCGGCGGATAACCGGCGGATTTTTGCTCACAATACCTCTGTGAAATTGGAATCAAAAAATAGGGGGAATTGGGATGAAACTGCGGATTTTGACGGCCTTATGCTGCCTGCTGCTGGCTGCGGGGTGTTCCCGCAACCCCCAGGCCCAGTCGGAGCCCGCGCCCGAGACGCCGGAGGACAAAAGGCCGGCGAGTCAAAGCGGCGTTCCGTCAGCGCCTCCGCCGGAGGAGCCGGAGAAAGGAGACGAGCCGGAAGCGCGGCCCGCCCCCGGGCCTGCCCCGGCGCCAGAGCCTGCGTCGGGAACGCAAGAGGAGGAAATCGCTTCTGTCAGCACGCCGCTGCTGGATAAACACCAGGGCCGTCTGACCAACATTCGGATAGCCGTGGAGCAAGTCAACGGCGCCGTGATCCCGCCGGGAGGATCGTTTTCCTTCAACCAGACGGTGGGGGAGCGGACGGCGGAAAAGGGCTATCAGCAGGCCATTGTCTTTCGGGACAAGGAGCAGCTGATGGGCCTGGGCGGCGGCATCTGCCAGCTGAGCAGCACGCTGTATTTGGCCGCTCTGCAAGGGGGCCTGGAGGTGACCGAACGCCACCCCCACCAGCTGCCGGTCCACTATGTGGAGCCCGACCAGGACGCCGCCATCGAGTTTGGCAGCCTGGATTTGGCGTTTGTCAACAACACGGATCGCCCTCTGCGGGTGGGCGCCTGGATGACGGAAGAAGCGGTGATCGCCTCCCTCACCGCTTTGCCAAAGGAATAAAAAATAAGCGCCGTCGGGCGCTTATTTTTTTGCCCAAGAAGCGGCAAAGAGTCTTTCTGACATGCAAAACTGCGTTCTGCCTATGGGTTACTTTTGAACGACGACGCTGATTGCTCCCTTTGCCTTTTTTCCTGTGACAGAGACAGTATAGGTTCCGTCTTTGTTTGCCTGAAGATCAAAGGCGTCGGACGACGCGATTTCCTCCGCTTGATAGAGGGGCGTTTCGCCGTCCCTCTGGATCGTAAGGGAGATTTGTCCGCGTTCAGCTGTGATTTCCACATGAATATTATCCCCAGCCGCTACGGTTAGCTCCTGAGAATCCGTCGTGTTGAACATACGATAACTCATGATCAATTCCCTGTCGTTTCCCGTCCTGCTGCCGTCAAAATCGGAAACGCAGGCCGCCAATAAAGGGAGAAGCAACAATAGAAAACCCATAATGCAAAATTTTTTCATAGTGTTTCAATCTTTCTCGGCGGACGTTAGTTTCACCGGGCCCAGCAGATTTCCGGGGGCAGATCCCGGCGCTTTTCGATTTCTCGGTTCAGCTTATCCAGCATCTTCTGCCGGTCCTGGGGCAAGGTTCCACGGACGCGGAACAGGATATGGTCGTGGAACCCGTCGTATTCCACGGGCCAATCCCCCAGCAGCTGGAGCAGCAGCCGGGCCTCCTCCAGGTTTTCCAGCTCGGTCGCCGGCTGAAAACGGCCCGCTTCAATTTCTCGATAAAGCGGGGCGCTGCGGTGGACGAACATGGAAAAATTGACGATGCGGCAGGGCCGGGCGCGGTTGAAAAAGGCGGCGAGGGCTCGGGCGTTTTCCAGCCCCCGGCCTTTGCCGGCCACGCCGGTCATGATGTGGGCGTCGTAAACCATACCGGCTTTTTGCAGCCGCTCAATCTGCCGGTAGGCCTGCTCCAGGTTGTGGTCTTTGTCCATCAGAGTCAGCACGTCGTCCAGCCCGCTTTCAATGCCCAGATACAGATGGCTGACGCCGGCTTGGGCCAGCAGGGCCAGGTCTTCGCCACTCTTTTGGCTGATATTGGTCACTGTGGCGTCCATATTCACGCTGCGGCAGCTGGGGAAATAGCTGCGAATGAGTTTCAGAATGGCGAGCAGCCGATCGGTTCCCAGGGTAAAGGCGTTGCCGTCGCCCAAAAAGACCCGCTCTGGGTCGCCGCCAGCCTGTTTGACTCGCTGGAGCTCTCGCTCAATCTGTTCCAAGGGCAGTTCCCGGTATTGGAGATGCTTGAACAGCATACAGAATTTGCACCGGTTATAGGAGCACCCCGCCGCCACAGGCAGCATATAAGAGCCCCGCTCCATAGGGCTTCTGCAAATCTGGCCTTCATATTCCATAAAAGCTCCTCCTGTCTCGCGATGGATCGCGTTTCTGAATCATAGGCCACGGCAACCCAGCGAGGCCGGCATAACCGCCGGCTTTACATAAGGGCGGCCGCTGGTTCCAGTTTACAGGACACGACTAAAAAGTCGGCGGTCGCCGTCAAACCAGGGCATTGGGCCAGGCGGGCTTTGGCTTCGGGGGGCGTTTTGTAGTAGTAGGGCGTCATCTGAAAGAGAAGATTCAGGGCCTGGTTGCCCAACTCCATGGCGTAAGTCAGTCGCCGGCATTCCAGGGGAGTGAAGCCGGGCAGTTCCGGCGTCTCCTGGGGGTTGGGGTAGGGGGATTCATAGAGAAATTCCTTCAGCTCCCAGAGATGCCGAGGGCCGGGAAGGGCCAAAACCAGCCGCCCGCCAGGCGCCAGAACCCGGGCGAACTGGGAGGGGCTGTGAGGGGCGAACAGATTGAGAACGACGTCAAAACGGCCTGGCAAAACCGGCAGGTTATATAAGCTGGCCACCGCCCATTGCCCCTGGGGCAGGCGGCGGGCCGCCTTGTCCACAGCGACTTTGGAGATATCCGCCCCTGCAATCTGGAGTTCCAGCCCCTGTTCCTGGGCCAGGCCGGTCAGAACCTGGCTGTAATATCCCTCGCCGCAGCCCGCGTCCAGTATGGCGGCGGGGGAAGCCAAGCCCTCCAGCGCCGTCTCCGCCGTCATCCGGGCCAGAGGCAGATAACGCCCGGAATCCAGAAACTGCCGCCGGGCGGCGATCATCTCCCTATTGTCCCCCGGCTGCTTGGAGCGCCGCCCGCTTGGGGGCAGCAGATTCCAATATCCGCTGCGGGCCCTGTCGTAACAGTGCCCCGCCGGGCAGCGGGCCGGGTTTTGCCCGACGTCCAGCGGCTGGCCGCAGACAGGGCAGGTCCAGATTGGCTCCATGCGCTTATCGCAGACATTCCGCCAGCGCGGCCACAGCTTGGTCGACGTCCTGGCGGGATACGTCGTTGTTGGTGACAAAGCGGAATTTGCCCTGGTCTTCGGGGCTGATTTTTACGCCTTTTTCTCTCATTGCCCTTTGCAGGTTGTCCCGGATTTCGGCAGGCTTGTTCAGGGAGAAAAAGACCATGTTGATTTCCACTTGGCTGGGGTCGCAGACCACGCCTGGGATAGCGGCCAGCTTTTCCGCCATATATCTGGCGTTTTCGTGGTCTTCCGCCAGCCGGGCGGGCATCTGAGTCAGCGCGATCAAAGCCGGGGCCGCGATAACGCCGGCTTGGCGCATTCCGCCGCCCAGCAGCTTCCGGTTCTTTCGGGACCGCTCGATGAAGGCCCGGTTGCCGGCTAGTACGGTGCCGATGGGAGCGCACAGGCCCTTGGAAAGGCAGCAGGACACCGAATCGGCGTATTGAGTCAGCTCTTTGACGTCCACGCCCAGGGAAACGGCGGCGTTGAAGATCCGGGCGCCGTCCAGGTGGACGGGGATGTTGTGCTTCCGGCCAATTTCATAGACCTGCCGCATGATATCCACAGGCACGACTTTGCCGTTGGACAGGGCGTTTTCCACGCAGATCAGAGCGGTTTCGGGGAAATGGATGTCCTGCGCCCGGACGGCGCTTTCAATCAAGGCGGGCTGGGGAAGGCCGCCTTCAAAATGCAGGGTGCGCATATTGGCGCCGGACAGCACGGCCACGGCCCCCACCTCGTGTTCATAAATATGGCAGCCGTCGCTGACGATGATCTCGTCGCCCCGCTTGGTCCAGCTCATGACGGCGGCTTGGTTGCTCTGGGTGCCGCTGGAAAGATACAAGGCGGCCTCCTTGCCCAGTATCCGGGCGGCCTCCTGCTCCAGTTGGTTGACGGTGGGGTCGTCCTGGTAAACGTCGTCCCCTACCAGGGCTTCGGCCATGGCCCGGCGCATCTCCGGCGTGGGCTGGGTGACGGTGTCGCTTCTCAAATCGATAAATCGCATTTTTGCCATTCTCCTTTCGCTCCAAGGCGGCGAAGCTCCGCCGCCGGCGTCCATTCTATCAATCAAGTATATCAAAAATCCATGAGTTCAGCAAGGGCAGGCCCGAGAGGGGGGAAGGGGGCCGCCCGGCCGAAGGGCGGCGCCGGCGACAGGAAGCCCATTGACAGCCGGCGGGCGCCCCTGTTAAAATTATATCATAGAAAAAGCCCCGGCCGGGGCGCAAAAAGAACTATAAATATCGGGGGTTTCTTCATGGACCAGATCGAATTGTTTCGGCAGATCATCGCCAGCTGCGACGAAAATTTGAAAGACGTCTTCCTGCGCCGGATGGAGGCGTCGGCCCGCATCGCCCAGTCCAAGCTGAGCCGGGGAGTTTCCGTCTATTCCGCCCAGGAGGAGCAGATGATCTTGGAAAATATATCTGCCGGCCTGTCGCCGGAGATGCAGCTCAAAGCCCGTATGCTGTGGAAATCCCTGTTGCGGATGGACCGAAACCGGCAGTACCGGGTGTTTTTGGAGATGGACCCAGAGCGGAAGCTGCGCCACGAAGCGGATTTGGCGGAGGATTTGCCCCAGGGGACGGGCTGCTGCCTGGCCGGGCTGGAGGAGACCGCCCGCCGGCTGACAGGGCTGCCGCCGGAAGCGGCGCTGGAGACGGCGGAGACGATGGAGCAGGCCCTGGAACGGGTGGAAAAAGGGGAATGCGCCTGGGCCGCCGCGCCGTTGGAAGGAGTTTACAAAACCAACGAACTCTATCAGCAGCTGGAGAGCCGCCGGCTGTATCTGAACGGGATATTCCCGGCGGAAGAGGGGCTGGTGGCCGTCGTTTCCCGCTGTTTGGTCCGGCGGCCAGGCCGGGAGGAGCAAATCAGCGCTGCTTTTTATATGCCGTCGGAAAGCGGCTCCTTGGCCGGGGTGCTTTCCGTGTTGGCGGACAACAAGCAGAACATGGTGTTTATTCATCTGGAAAAGAGCGATTTGGCCGACGAGCTGCACCAGTTTCATTTGTATGTGGATTTTGACGGCTGTCTGGACAGCTTGGATACCCGGGCCGCCGTTTATCAGTTGGAAACCGAGCTGCCTTATTTCCGCATCTTGGGCGCCCGGCGGCCGACGAAAGGATAAAGCAAAAGACGGAAGCCCGAGGCTTCCGTCTTTTGCTTGCAGGGTTTTATACGGCTTTGACGGTTTCTAAATAGTGGAGCAGCATCTTGACGGCGCCTTCCGGGCCGGTGCGGCTGGTATTCAGCGTCATGTCATAGAGCTTGGCGTCGCCCCATTTCTGGTTGGTGTAGTGGTAGTAATAGTTGGCCCGGGCCTTGTCGTGCTTGAGCACTACGCTTTTGATGTTGGCCGGGTCGTCGCCGTATTCCTTGATCGCCCGGTTCATCCGGTCTTCCAGCGGGGCGTGGAGGAAAAAGTGGAGGCAGTTTTCCTGTTCCCGCAGCACATAATCGGCGCAGCGGCCCACGATGACGCAAGAGCCCTCTTCCGCCACTTGGCGGATCACATCGAACTGGGCCAGGTACATTTTGTCGTAGAGGGAGAGGGTGTCCGGCCCGTAGGCGCCCACCCCCAGGCTGGTGGCCAGGGAATAGAGAAGGCTGTTGGTGGCTTTGGATTCCGCCTGGCGCAGCAGCTCTTCGGAAAAACCGCTCTTTTCTGCGGCGATGCTCAGCAATTTTTTGTCATAGAAGGGCAGGCCCAGGGCTTCGGCCAGGGCGCGGCCGATCTCCAGACCGCCGCTGCCGTATTCGCGGCTCAGGGTGACGATCAATTTTTTCATAATCCTGTGCTCCTTTCGCAGGCAAAGGGGGCAAAAGCCCGCCCGCCTCTGTATAATAATATAGTGTAAAACAAAAACCGCCGGGCCGCAAGTATAAAATTAGTCAAAAATACCAAAATAAAAAGGGAAGGGGGCCAAAAGCCTGACAGACAGGCACAAAAAGCGGGATTTTGGCCGCCTGCGTATGGACAGAAGGGGGTAAATGTGGTATAGTCAACCCAGTTGAAAAATCGAAAAAGAGATTTTTGGCCCGTCGGCCAGACGATATAGAGGGCCGCCGCGTCGCGGTCTGCCAAACAACATAACGGAGGAATCGACTATGGAGACGTTTGCATACGAGCCCCAGGGCGTGTGCGCCCGGCGGTTTGTCATCACAGTAGACGACAATCATATCAAGGATATCGAGATCGTGGGCGGCTGCCCAGGCAACCTGCTGGGCATTTCCCAGCTTCTGCGGGGCATGGATATGGACGAGGTGATTCAAAAATTCTCCGGCGTCCATTGCGGCCGGAAGCCCACCTCCTGCCCGGACCAGATCGCCGCCGCCCTGCAGGCTTATAAGAGCCAGGCATAACAAAAAGCGGGCTGAAGGAAAATTGGAAAAGAAACGAGGGGAACGATATGTCTGAGCTGACAGTGAAAGAATTGCTGCGTCGCCCCCAGGACCATATCGACCAACAGGTCGATCTATGCGGGTGGGCGCGCACGGCGCGGGATGTGAAAGCCTGCGCTTTTATCGAGCTGAACGACGGCTCGGTGGTGAAAAACCTTCAGATTGTGTGCGACGGCGGCACGCCGGCCTATGAACTGGCCAAGACCATAGGCGTCGGCGCAGCTCTGCGGGTGCGGGGCCGGGTTACCGAGTCCCAGGGCAATCAGGCCGTGGAAGTCCATGCCGACGAAATTTTGGTGGAGGGGGAAAGCCCTTCCGACTACCCTTTGCAGAAAAAACGCCATTCGGTGGAATTTTTGCGCACCATCGCCCATCTGCGGCCTCGGACCAACCTGTTTAACGCCGCTTACCGGGTGCGCAGCGAGGCGGCTTTCGCCATTCATCAATTTTTCCATGACAGGGGATTTGTGTATGTTCACACCCCCATTATCACCGCCAGCGACTGCGAGGGCGCCGGCGATATGTTCCGGGTGACTACGCTGGACCTGGAAAACCCGCCCCGCAACAAAGAGGGCAAGGTGGATTACAGCCAGGATTTCTTCGGCGCCGCCGCCAACCTGACGGTGTCTGGCCAGCTGGAGGGCGAGGCCTTCGCCCAAGCCTTCAAGAAGATTTATACCTTTGGCCCCACTTTCCGCTCGGAAAACTCCAACACCAGCCGGCACGCGGCGGAATTTTGGATGATGGAGCCGGAGGTAGCCTTTGCGGACGTTCACGACAATATGGACTTGGCGGAGGATATGACAAAATTCATCATCCGCGCCGTGATGGAGCGCTGCCCGGACGAGATGGCCTTTTTCAACAGCTTTGTGGATAAGGGCCTGCTGGCCCGGCTGGACGCCTTGGCCAACACCGAGGCTTTCGCCCGCATCACCTATACAGAGGCCATAGAGATTTTGGAAAAGCACAAGGGAAAATTCCAGTTCCCGGTGTACTGGGGCTGTGACCTGCAAAGCGAGCACGAGCGGTACCTGACCGAGCAGGAATTCAAGCGGCCGGTGTTTGTCATCGACTATCCCAAGGAGATCAAATCCTTCTATATGCGCCAAAACGACGACGGCAAGACTGTGGCCGGCATGGATATGCTGGCCCCCGGCATCGGCGAGCTCATCGGCGGCAGCCAGCGCGAGGAGCGGCTGGATAAAATCCAAGCCCGGATGGAAGAGCTGCATATGGATCAGGCGCCCTATTGGTGGTATCTGGATCTGCGGAAATACGGCGGGACCAAACACTCCGGCTACGGCTTGGGCTTCGAGCGTCTGATTATGTATTTGACCGGAATTTCCAACATTCGGGACGTGCTGCCTTTCCCCCGCACAGTGGGCAGCGCCGAGTTTTAAGCGGCTATGGGCTTGATTATCGGCATTGACATTGGCGGCAGCACCACCAAAATCGTGGGGATGAGAGAGGGGCGGGCCGTCAGCCCTATCCGGGTGAAGGCCGACGACCCTGTGACTTCGGCCTATGGGGCCTTCGGCAAATTTCTGGCGGAGAACCAGATGGATATCGGCCAGGTGGAACGGGTGATGTGTACCGGCGTGGGTTCTTCGTTTGTCCGGCAGGATATCTACGGTATCCCTTCGGAACGGGTGGATGAATTCCGGGCCATCGGCCTGGGGGGGCGGCATATTTCGGGTTGCGGCGACGCCATTATCGTCAGCATGGGAACCGGCACCGCCTTTGTCAAGGTGGAGGGAGACTCCATCTGCCATATGGGCGGCACAGGCGTAGGCGGCGGCGCTTTGGTGGGGCTGTGCGACAAGATGCTGGGCATCCGCAGCGTGGAACACATTGTCAAGCTGGCGGAAAAGGGCAGCCTGGCCAATGTGGATCTGACCATCGGCGATATTTCCAGCGCCGCCATCTCCAATATGGACCAGGAAACCACGGCGGCCAATTTTGGCAAGCTCAGCGACTTGGCTTCGCCAGAAGACCTGGCCTTGGGCGTGTGCAGCATGGTGTTTCAAACAGTGGGCGTCATGGCGGCTTTTTCCGCCCGAGGCGCCGGCCTGCGGGATATCGTGCTGACGGGCAATCTGGCCCGGCTGCCTATGGCCCGCAAGATTTTTTCGGATTTTGAAAAGCTCTACGACGCCCGATTCCTCATCCCTGAAAAGGCAGATTTTGCCACATCTCTGGGCGCCGCCTTGGCCGGGGGGCATTGAAATCGGCGCCGCGCTTAACGGCCGCAGGCCTTTGCCCTCCGGCAGCTTGTTGGCCGGCGGGGGCGCATGATCATAAATGAAAACAGCGTCAAATAAAACGGGAGGTACATAGCAATGGATCTGACAAAAGCTACAAAAGCGGAGCTGGAAGAACAGCTCAAAACCCTAAACGAGCAGTACGAGGGGTATAAGGCCCGCAACCTGAAGCTGGATATGTCTCGGGGCAAGCCTGGCGCGGATCAGCTGGACGCCTGCGAAGGGATGCTGACTGCGGTGAAAGTCAGCGCGGACACAGTTTACGAGGGCCTGGACACCCGGAATTATGGCGTGATGGAGGGAATCCCCGCCTGCCGCCGGATGTTTGCCGAGCTGTTGGGCGTTCCCATGGAACAGGTGTTGGCCGGCGGCAACGCCAGCCTGACTTTTATGTATGACACAGTGGACCGGCTGATGATGTTCGGCGCCGCCGGCGTGGACCAGCCCTGGGTCAAGCTGGACAAGGTGAAATTCCTTTGCCCTGTGCCTGGTTACGACCGGCATTTCGCCATCTGCCAGCAGTTTGGCATCGAGATGATCAACATTCCCATGGATGAGAACGGCCCGGATATGGATATGGTGGAAAACCTGGTCAGCCAGGACGAAACCATTAAGGGTATCTGGTGCGTGCCCAAATTCTCCAACCCCTCGGGCGTGGTGTACAGCGACGAAGTCGTCCGCCGGTTCGCCAACCTGAAGCCCAAGGCCAAGGACTTCCGCATTTTCTGGGATAACGCCTACATGATCCACGATATCGTCGACGAGAAGATCGAAATTCCCAACCTGATTGAGGAATGCGCCAAGGCGGGCTCCCCGGACATGGTCTTCGAGTTCTGCTCCACCTCTAAGATTTCCTATCCTGGCGCCGGAGTGTGCGCCTTTGCCGCCAGCCCCGCCAACGTAGCTTGGCAGCAGAAATATATGAAAGCCCAGCAGATCGGGCCGGACAAAATCAACCAGCTGCGCCATGTGCTGTTCTTCAAGGACGCCGTCGGCCTGAAAGCCCATATGGAAGTGCACAAAAAGCTGCTGCGCCCCAAGTTTGACGCGGTGATCGACACGCTGGAGCAGAACCTGGCCGGTTCCGGCGCGGGCAGCTGGACGGCGCCCAAGGGCGGCTATTTCGTCAGCTTCGACGCCATGGAAGGCTGCGCCAAGCGTATCCAGCAGCTGTGCAAAGAAGCCGGCATTGTGATGACGGGCGCCGGCGCCACCTATCCCTATGGCAAGGACCCCAAGGACAGCAACCTGCGCATCGCCCCTTCGTATCCTCCCATCGAGGAGCTGAAGCTGGCTATGGAGGTCTTCTGCGTGTGCGCCAAAAAGGCCGCCGTGGAAAAGCTGCTGGCCCAATAAAAAGGGACGGCCTTGCAATTCACCCCGCGGATTGCCGGATAAGGGGCGCGAAAGCGCCCCTTATCTGCGGAAAACGGCCGCTGGCGCCGCAATTTGGTTGACGCCGTCGGTTTTAGGGGAGTATAATGGACAAGCCCCGGCGAATAAGGCCGGGCAATGGGTTCTGAGAAAATCATCAAGGAGGAAGCTGCAAAATAATGAAAAAAAGCGTCATAACCTTCGTTTGCCTGCTGTTAGTCGTGGCTTTGCTGGGCTTTACAGTGTGGAGCGGCGCCGATCTGGGATTTGTCAAAATTCCCAGTATTCGGAATACAGATGAGGGCGTTCGCCTGGGCTTAGACCTGGTGGGCGGCTCGATCATCACCTTTGAGGCCCAAGCCGACGCCAATATGCCGGCGGAGGAGCTGGGCCGGAATATGGATATTGTGGTGGATATGCTCCGCCAGCGCCTGGACTTCCAGGGATTTCACGAGGCCCAGGTCTATAAGACGGGCGACCGCCGGGTGACGGTGGAGATTCCCTCCATCAGCGACCCGGAGCAGGCTGTGCAGACTCTTGGCTCCACCGCGCAGCTGCAATTCACAGACGACGACGGCGCCGTGATTCTGGAAGGCAATCAGGTGGCCGACGCCGTCGCGGAGTACGGCCCGGTGGACAGCACGGGTATCAAGCAAAATTACGTCTCTCTGGAGTTGACTGACGAGGGCCTGACTCTCTTCACCGAGGCCACCAAAAAGGCCGCCTCCAACACAGAGGGCAAGAACCACATCAATATCATGATGGACGGCCAGGTCATCAGCAACCCGATGGTGAGTTCCCAGTATGCGGATACCGGCATCACCAGCCGAGAAGTGATGATCACCGGCAACTTCACAGCCGAGCAGGCGGGCCAGCTGGCCAACAACATCGCTCTGGGGCAGCTGCCCTTTGGCTTGGATCAAGTGGAGATGCGCAGCGTGGGCGCCCAACTGGGTATGACGGCGCTGACGAGCAGCATCAAGGCCGGCGTGATCGGTTTGGCTCTGGTGATGCTGTTTATGCTGGTCGTCTACCGGCTGCCCGGCCTGGTTTCCTGCCTGGCTCTGCTGTTCTACTGCGTGCTGGAGGGGTTGGCTCTGGTTATGTTCAAGGTCAATCTGTCCCTGCCCGGCATCGCGGGCATCATCCTGTCCATCGGCATGGCTGTGGACGCCAATGTGGTCATCTTTGAGCGCATCAAAGAGGAGCTGAGCGCCGGCAAAACCCTGCGCTCCTCTATCGATTCCGGTTTCCACCGGGCCTTCGGCGCCATTCTGGACAGCAACATCACCACCTTTATCGCCGCTGCCGTGCTGTATTTCTTCGGCAAAGGCACTATTGTGGGCTTCGCCGTTACGCTGGGTTTGGGCATCGTGCTGTCTATGATCACCGCCCTCACCGTCACCCGCCTGCTGCTCAACAGCCTGGTAGGCATGAAAGTGACGAACCTGAAGCTCTACGGCCTGAATGAAAGGAGGGACGCGTAATGAAAAACTTCAGCGCTACAAAGAATTTCAAATATTGCGCGATCCTGTCCATTGTTCTGATTGCCGCCGGCCTTGCGGCCCTGGTAGCGGCTCCCTTCGGCGCCAATCTGTTTAATCTGGATATCGATTTTGCCGGCGGCACTTCCTTCACCTATCAGATGAAGGAACAGGTGACCCCGGAGCTCGTCGACCAAGTCCAGGAAACCGTCAAGGGAGTGTCGGGGGAGACTCCTTCCGCCGTGCCCACCGGAGACGGAACCCAAGTGCTGATCAAGACGAAAAACATGGATTCCGAATCCCGGGAAGCGCTGCACGAAGCGATGAAATCCGCCTTCTCTCTGGAGGATTCCGCCCGGCAGGACGTGCAGAACGTCAGTCCGGCTGTGGGCAAGGATATGCAGTCCGCCGCCGTCAAGTCTTCGCTGATCGCGGCGCTGCTGATGCTGCTGTATATCACTCTGCGGTTTGACTTCAAGTCCGGCGCCGCCGCCGTGGTCTGCCTGATTCACGACGTGCTGGTGATGGTCAGCGCCTATGTGATTTTCCGCCTGCCGCTGAATATGAATTTCATCGCGGCGGCTCTGACGATCTTCGGTTATTCCATCAACGCCAGTATCATCACTTTCGACCGGGTGCGGGAAAACCAGAAGCAAGCCCGCCGGGCCGATTACAACGAGGTGGTGGACCGCAGCGTCCGCCAGACCTTGACTCGAAATATCAACACCACGCTGACGACGTTGTTCACCATTGTGCTGATTATTTTCACAGGAGTGGAGTCCCTGCGGAATTTCGCCATTCCTATCACTGTCGGCATCGTCAGCGGCGCCTATTCCTCCATCTTCATCGCCGCCCCCCTGTGGGCCAAAATGAAAGGCGCAGAGAAGAAAAAGGCCAAATAAACTCTGTCTTTGCGCATCATAAAAAGCGCCGTCTCTCAAGACGGCGCTTTTTTTGCCGGATAAGCGAACGCGGCCCAGGATTTTGGCCGGGAGGGCGGGAATCTAGAATTGATTCCAAACCGCAGCCGTGATACAATAAACGCAGATTCCATCACAAAAACGGAAAGGATGAAAAAGCGATGATAACACGGGAAGAAGCCTGGGATTTGCTGTGCGAATACAACAAAGAGCCCTTCCACCTGCGCCATGGCGAGGTCGTGGAGGGCTGTATGCGCTATTTTGCCCGTCAGCTGGGCTACGGCGAGGAGGAGGAGTTTTGGGGCCTCGTGGGCCTGCTCCACGATTTGGACTTTGAGCAGTGGCCCGAAGAGCACTGCCAAAAATGCCAGGAAATCATGAAGGAGCGGGGCCTGGAGCCGCGGATGATTCGGGCTGTAGCCAGCCATGGTTACGGACTGTGCAGCGATATCGAACCCGAGCATGAGATGGAAAAAGTGCTCTTCGCTGTGGACGAGCTCACCGGTCTGCTGGGCGCCGCCGCCCGGATGCGGCCCTCCAAAAGCGTTTCCGACCTGGAGCTTTCTTCGGCAAAAAAGAAATTCAAGGACAAAAAATTTGCCGCCGGCTGCTCCCGGGACGTGATCCAACAGGGCGCCGACCGGCTGGGCTGGACCCTGGACCAGCTGATCGAGCAAACCATTCTGGCCATGCGGGAAGACCCCCAAAATTAGCCCGGCCGGCAAGGGCCGGCGGCTTATCCCGATTGTGGGCTTGCGGGCGGTTCCGCCCGGCGCCGAGGGCAGAAAAAGGAGGAGTTTTTTGTGATTTATACGGTGAAAATAGAGCAGACTTATCGCCAGCCCAATCGGATGAAATACATCCCCCAGACAGATTCCTTTGTAGAAAAAGATGTAAAGAGCCTCTCTTATGAGAGAAACGTCCGGCAGCCCTACGGCTGGATTGTGGAATCCGGGACGCCTCCCTGCCGGCATCTGGACAGCTATGTGATGAGCGACAAAGAATACCGGCTGGGCGACCAGATCCGCGTCAGGATCATCGGCGTCTTTCAGCGCAGGGACGGCGACCACAAGCTGGCGGGCGTGCCGGAGGACAGGGAAATCCAGGATTTCTCCGAATTGACGGCGGCGGAACAGGAGGAAATGCGCCGCCTCTACCCCAGAGAGGAACCGGGGGAGGGGTGGTTTGGCCGCCGGCGGGCGGAAGAGCTGGTCAAAGAATTTTTTGGAAGGAAAAAGAGGAAGACTGTGGTCACGGCGCAGCATACCCAGTCCCAACATCATGTCAACGGCATGATCGGGGCTTGGGGGGATTGGGAGCTCACCCCGCTTGGCAGGAAGCAGGCGCAGGAGCTGGGAAAATGGCTGCTGGAGCAAGGCTGCGGCGAGGGGTTCGCCCTGTACGCCTCCGATTTGAAACGGGCGCTGCAGACGGCCCAGGAGATCAATCAAATCCTTGGGCTGCGGCTCGCCGTTACGGACAGGCTTCGGGAGGTAAACGCGGGCAGGGGAAACGGGCGGACCTGGGCATGGTACGAGGCGAACAAAAAGCCGAAAGAAGAAGGCTACCAGCCGGATTACAGACCTTTTGAGGGCGCGGAGTCCGACCGGGACCTCTGGAACCGCCTCTATCCCTTTTATCAGCAAATCATATCCAATGACGAGGAGAAAATATTGATTGTCTCCCATGGCACGGCGCTGAGCTTTTTACAGTCCATGCTGCTGGGAGATTCCTTTCGGGATATCGCCAGAAAGCGCTTTAGCGGCTCTGGCGGCTCTGTTTCAAAAATAATCTTGGAGGCGGATGGAAGGGCGACGGCCCAGTATATCAATCAAAGGGTCTGCTGACGCCTGAAAGGCCGGAAATGGTCGGGCCGATGCAAGCCGTATCCGTCGACCGGTCTAAAACGGGCCTGCTGTTTCAGCACAGCAGGCCCGTTTTGCACGCCAAAGAGCAGGCGCTTTTTCATTTTACTTTTATTGCTGCTATCGTCAAAACAGTTGAAATCGGCGTGGATTTTCAGCGGGGACAAAGCACGAAAGAAGCAAATGATTCTTTTCAACTGCGGCGACTATACTCGGCCATCCGCTGACCTGCCTGGGCCCATGTGGGGCCGGATTGCAGGAAGCGGAAGTCGTCCCATATGCGGTCCAATTCGGCCTGGAGCGGGGGAAGTTGATCCAGGGGCTGGTCGCTGACGCGGACATAATAGTCCAGCGGCAGAGCGCAGCTGACGGCGCCGGTTTCCGCCGGCAGTTCCTGGCCGGCTTCGGCAGTCAGCCAGCGCAGATGGTTGTCCAAATAGTTGGTGAGTTCCAAATAAGTCCCCATCATACCGTTCAGATCGAACATCTGGAAAGGAGGGCCCTCCGGCGTCTCAATCTGCCCTCCGGCATAGAAAAGCTCGGAGTCGGTCAGGTTGTAAAAAGCGTTGCAGTAGTGGGACAACAGATCAAACTGGTCCTGAGTCAGAGGCGCCTGGAAGGAACGGAGTATCACGTCTGTAATCCAGCCCAGCTGGTCCAGAGCCTGGCACCCCGGCAGCCGGCTCAGCTGGTTCATGAGAGGGACCAGGCGGGAGATGGAGAGCAGACCCCACAGCCGAAGCTGCAAGTCGTCCATCTCCTCGGCGGCTTGTTCAATCTGTTCGGGGATCTGGTTGTAGAGCAGCGGCTCATCCTCCAGCTGGCCGATGCGGTCCGAGCAGTCGTCGATCAGCTGGTCGCCTACGGCCTCGTAAATTTCGTCCTGGGAGCTGTAAATCGTGTCCGCCCGATGCAGCCACAGGGCGGCTTGATGGAGCTGTCCCTGGTCCATGGCGGCGCAGCCCATCTCATAATAGGCCTTGGCCAAGCCGGGCCAATCCTGAGCCTCTTCCAGCGCCCGCAGGCGGTCTTGACAGTGTTCCAACATCAAATCATCCTCTTTCATTGTAATCCAAGCGGGGGCCTATTGGGCCTCCGCCAGCCGATGCAGAGCCTCTTCCTGGGTGGAAACGAAAAAGAAATCGTTCCCCTTGTTGGATTCATAGATAAAATCCTTCAGCGGTTTGCTGGTATAGCGGGAATAGTCGCCCCAAAAGGCCGCTTTCACATGATAATTGATGAATTTCTGCAAAATTTCGCCGGCCAAGCCAGAGCTGAGGATGAAAAACTCCTCCGCCAGGGCGCTTTTTTCAATGGCCAGCCGGCTGACGCCCTTTTCATATTGGACGCTCATGGCCAGATCCAGCGCGTCTCTGACGCTGGATATTTCTCGAGTATCGCTGGAAACGACCGCGATTTCCAGGCCGTTTCTGTTTTGATATTCTATGTTCACTGCTTATTCTATCTCTCCTTTTTGATGAAATCGGCTGATTCCCAGCCGAGCGTTGGGCGCAAAGTCCTTTTATCCGTCCCGGCGGATACGCGGCTAATAGAGGTATTCAAATTCAAAGCCGCAGACGTTGACGACGTCGTGTTCCTGAATGCCTTGAGCCTCCAGCCGGTCGAAGAGGCCGGCTTTGCGCAGGGCGCGCTCAAAATACATCCGGGATTCGTAATCGGACAGGTTGACCGAGGCGAAAATCCTCTCGATATGGCGGCCGGACACATAGAAAACCCCATCCTGGCGCTCCACCACGATGTCGTCCAGATTCTCTTTCTGCTCCGGCTCCACAAAGTCCGGTTCATAGACCGTCACAGGAGGCAGGGCTTGCAGCTGGCGCCAGACGGCGAAAATCAATTCCTCCACCCCGGTTTGGGCGGCGGCGGAAATCTCGAAATAGGGGCAGCCAAGCTCCTCCGCCCGCTGGCGCAGGCGCTGAGCGTTTTCCGGGTTTTGCAAAATATCCGTCTTGTTGGCCACGATGATTTGGGGCCTCTGGGCCAGTTGGGGGCTGTATTGCCGAAGCTCGGCGTTGATGGCGTCCAGGTCCTCCGTCGGGTCCCGGCCCTCGGAGCCCGCCGCGTCCACCAGGTGCAGCAGCAGGCGGCAGCGCTCGATGTGCCGCAGGAAATCATGGCCCAGGCCGGCGCCCTCCGCCGCTCCTTCGATGATGCCCGGAATATCCGCCGCCACAAAAGACTGGCCCTCGCCCACATAGACCGCCCCCAGGTTGGGAACCAAGGTGGTAAAATGGTAATTGGCGATTTTGGGCCGGGCTTTGGAAATGACGGACAGCAGGGTGCTTTTGCCCACGTTGGGGAAGCCGATGAGGCCCACGTCGGCAATCAGCTTGAGTTCCAATATAATCATGCGCTCTTGGCCTGGCAGGCCCGGTTTGGCAAACCGGGGGGCCTGGCGGGTGGGGGTGGCGAAATGGCTGTTGCCCCAGCCTCCCCGGCCCCCTTTGGCCGCGACAAAGGGCTGGTCGTCGGACATATCGTGAATCAGAGCGCCGGTTTCCGCGTCTTTGATCAGGCAGCCCCGGGGCACTTTGACGACGATATCCGCCCCGTCCTTGCCGCTGCTGCGCTTGCCAAAGCCGTTTTCGCCGTTGGGCGCCGCGTATTTCCGTTTCATGCGGAAGTCCAGCAGCGTGGCCAGGTTGTCGTCTATTTGAAAGACCACGTCGCCCCCCTTGCCGCCGTCTCCGCCGTCCGGCCCGCCGGCCGCCACATATTTTTCACGGTGGAAGGACACGGCGCCGTCGCCGCCCTTTCCCGCCTTGATGAATATTTTCGCTGTATCGACAAATGTCATCGTTTTTATTCTCCTTCGCAAAAGGCCGCCGGCGCCCTCCGCCGCGACCAATGACAAAAAGGCCCCGCGAAATCGGAGATTTCACGGGGCCCCCTTTTGATACCCGCAGGGCGGGTTTATTCAGCTTCCACAACCGAAACCTTTTTGCGGTCGCGGCCAAAGCGCTCAAAACGAACGCGGCCGGCGGCTGTGGCAAAAAGCGTGTCGTCGCTGCCGATGCCCACGTTCAGGCCGGGATGGATCTTGGTGCCGCGCTGGCGAACCAGGATATTGCCGGCTAGCACATACTGACCGTCCGCCCGCTTGACGCCCAGGCGTTTGGATTCGGAATCGCGGCCGTTCTTTGTGGAGCCGACGCCTTTTTTATGAGCCATATGTCACACCTCCGATAGTAGTAGTGGCAAACAAAGCGCGGGTTACGCCTCGATCTTTTCGATGGTAACCTTGGTATAGGGCTGTCTGTGGCCCTGACGCCGTCTGTAATTTTTCTTGGCTTTATATTTGAAGACCATGATCTTCTTGCCCTTGCCGTTTTTCACGACTTTGCCGGAAACGGAAGCGCCTTCCACCTTGGGAGCGCCGACGGTAACTGCGCCGTCTTTCTCCACGACCAGGACATTGTCAAACTTGACGGCGTCGCCGTCGTTGGCCTCCAGCTTTTCCACATAAATGACGTCGCCCTCGGCGACCTTGTACTGCTTTCCGCCCGTTACGATAATTGCGTACATTGCGGTTGCACCTCTCTTCTTTGTTAGAGTCCCGCTTTAAGGGCGGGGCCGAAGCCCGCTTGACGCCCGTTCAATGCGGCTTTGCTATTATATCACCGAAACGACGGAAAGTCAAGCAAAAACCAGCCGATTCGGCGGAGTTTCGCGGTTCAGCGGCGAAAAAACTTGTTTCGGTATTCTTTGGGGGTGTATCCGGTCTGCTGCTTGAAGACCCGGATAAAATGGCTTTGGGAGCTGAAAGCCAGGGTGGCCGAGATGGAGGAATAGCTGTCTTCAGAAAATTTCGGCATATTTTTGGCCGCCTCCATCCGCTTGGACAGAACGTATTGGGAGACGGAAAGCCCCGTTTCCTTCTTGAAAAGATGAGAAAGATAGCTGGCGTTCAGCCCAGAAAATTCTGCCAGGAGATTCAATCGAAGGGGCTCGTGCAGGTGTTCGTAAATATAATCCAAACACAGGACGACAGGCTTGGAATAGGCGGATTTTTTGTCCAGCGCCGCCATTTCCCGGGTGTAAAATCCGAACATTTCTCGGTGCAGAGCCCGGATTTCCGCCACTGTTTCCAGTCGATCCATTTTCAGGATATACAGGTCGCTGATGTTGTAGGCCCGCTCCGCTTCCATGCCGCCGGCGATAGCGGCTCGGCTGGCCAAGGCAATGCAGGCTACGAAGAGATATTTGCAGTTGCGGACCGGGTCTTCTGAAACATGGCCGGGCAGATCGGAGCAAAACATTCGCGCAGCCTCTTCCACCGCAGCCGGATCCCCGGCGCGCAGCAGCTCATATTGGCGCATATCCTCCGTATCCGTGTGGCGCCTGGTTCCCGCTTCCCGAGACACAAATTCCATGTATCGCAGCTTTTGTTCGTTGACCGTGCGTTCCGCCATCCGATCCCTCCATTTTACCCAATGATTATAGTATCAATCAAAACAAAATGCAATAGTAAACCGGCGGTTTTGCCTATAATGGGCCCATCATCGAAAAAAGGAGGCGGCGCAATGCGCGGCGAACAGAGGACGGAGAGAGCGAAAAAAGGGTTTTCCGCCGGGGGGATTCGAGATATGACCCAGGGCAGTCCCGTCAGATTGATTTTGGCCTTTGCCATCCCGCTGTTGATCGGGAATATCTTTCAACAAATCTATACCATGGCGGATACGATGGTGTTGGGGCGCAATTTGGGAGGAGGCGCTATCGCCGCCGTGGGGGCGACTTCCTCCCTGTATTCTTTGCTGCTGGATTTCGCCATGGGCATGAACAGCGGATATGGCATTGTAGTCACGCGGCGCTTCGGCGCTCGGGATGAAAGCGGGATGAGGCAGGCTGTCGCAGGCATGATTTTGCTCAATTTGGCTGTGACGGCGGCGCTGACGGTTTTATCCCTACTGTTCCTCCGGCCGCTGATGCGGGCCATGAATACGCCGGAGGCCGTCTTTACTCAGGCGTATCTCTATATCGCCATTCTGTGCGGAGGGATGCTGGCCACAATTTGCTACAATATGTTTTCCGCCATTTTGCGGGCGGCGGGGGACAGCCGTTCGCCCCTGTATTTCCTGATTCTCTCCTGCATAGTCAACGTGGCGCTGGACGTACTGCTGGTGGCGGGGCTTCGTTGGGGCGTTGCCGGGGCGGCGGTCGCCACAGTAATCGCCCAGGCGGTTTCCGCAGTTTTGTGCGGCGGATATCTTGTGAAGCGCTATCGCTTCTTGCTGCCGGTCAAGGAGGATTTTAGGCAGATCCGGCCGGTTTTGCCAGATTTGATTTCCACAGGATTTTCCATGGCGCTGATGATGTGCGTGGTGGATCTGGGGTCCGCCGTTTTTCAGCGGGCCAACAACAAGCTGGGCGAGAATTATATCGCCGCCCATACCGCTTCCCGGCGCATTATGAGCGTGATGATGCAGCCCTTGTCCAGCATAGCCGCCGCCAGCTCCGCCTTTGTAGGGCAGAATTGGGGCGCCCAGAAGAGAGAGCGCATCCGGCTGGCTCTGCAAAAGGTCTTGGGGATGGCCCTTTGCTGGGGGCTGTTTTCCTGCGGGGCGGCCTGGCTGTTTGGCCAGGAGATGGCGGAGCTGTCCATCGGCGTTTCCGACGAAACCATTGTGAAAAACGCTGCGCTGAGCCTCCGGTGGCATTTGTCCTTTTTCCCGGTTTTGGGCCTGTTGGTTTGCCTGCGTTCCTCCATGCAGGCCATGGGGGAAAAGCGGGTTCCGGTGCTGTCCAGCGGCATTGAGCTGGCCATGAAGATTTTTGCCGCCTGGCAGTTGGCGCCGCAGATTGGATTTCTGGGCATTTGCGTCGCCGAGCCCTTCGCCTGGGCGCTGATGACGATTTTTCTGGGGTCCGCCTATCTTTTTCAGATCAGAAAGCGTCTGGTTCCTGAGGCGGCTGCGGCTCTTTGACAGAAGGCCGTCGGAAATGGTATACTTCTCCCGGAAGAACCCAGGAAAAAAACCAACCGCCGCGGCGGTCGGGGCCCTGCCGACGCGGGGCGCCGGGCCTGCCGCTTGTGATTTTGTCAGGAGAAGAGGAACCATGATCATGCGGATTTACACCGGCCGGGCCCAGTGCGGCAAGACCCGCCGGCTGATGGAGGATATCGCCGCCGGAGCGGCCCAAGGGCGGCGGCAGATTCTGCTGGCGCCGGAAATGCTCTCCCATGAAACCGAGCGCCGGCTGCTGGAAACCTGCGGAAACCCGGCCTCCCGCTGGGCCGAGGCTCTGACCTTTAAGCGGGCGGCCCAGCGCATTTTGGAGCAGGCCGGCTTGGGGGACCAACCGCTGCTGGACGATGGAGGACGGGTGCTGGCCATGCACAGGGCGGTGTTGCGGGCAGAGAAATCTCTGACCTATTACCAGACCGCCGGCGCCCGGCCCGAAATGGTGGAGCGGCTGACCGCCTTGGTGGACGAGCTGAAAAGCTGCCGGGTGACCCCAGAGCAGCTGATGCAGGCCGCCCCGGCGGCGGGACAAGCCTCTGGGAAAATCCGGGATTTGGGGCTGCTGTACGCCTCTTATATTCAGGTTACCGCCGGGCTGGCCATGGACGACAAGGATATGCTGACCGTGGCCGAACAGGCCCTGGATCAATCAGATTTCGGCGAGGGCTGCGATCTCTATTTCGACGGCTACGCCGGCTTCACCGCCCAGGAACGGGCGCTGGTGGAAAAGCTGTTGGGCCGCTGTCGGTCTATGACCTTCGCCGTGCTCTATCAGCAGGGGGACAGCCTGTTTTTCGAGCAGGAAAAATTGATTCGCCGGCTGGGGCGGATGGCGGAGCGGCAAGGGGCGCCTTGCCAAATTCAAGCCCTGCCTCCTCTGCCCGAGCAGCGCCCGCCGGCTCTGGCCGCCGTAGAGCGGGGGCTTTTTGATTACGCCGCGCCGCCCTGGCGGGGGTCGCCGGCGGGAGTTTCCCTCTGCCGGCTGGACAACCCGGAGGAGGAATGCGAATACGCCGCCTCCCTATGCCGCCAGGCTCTGGCTTCCGGCCTGCGCTGCCGCCAAATCGCTCTGGCCGCCGGGGATATGAGCCTCTATCAGCCTTTGCTGGAAAACGCCTTTGAAAAGTTCCAAACGCCGCTGTTTTTAGCGGAAAAAAGCGATATCCTGCAAAAGCCGGTGCTGGCCGCCGTCAACGGCGCGTTGCAGGCGGCTGTGCAGAACATGAGCTACGACGCGGTGTTCGGCTACCTGAAAAGCGGCCTTTCCCCCTTGGAAGACGACGAGGTGGATCGGCTGGAAAACTATGTGCTGACGTGGAATATCCGGGGCGGAGCCTATTTCAAGCCCTTTGAGAAAAACCCCGCCGGCTATGACGGCGCCCGAGCCGCCCAGGGGCTGGAGGATCTGCCCGGGCTGGAGGCCGTCCGCCAAAAGCTGATCCCGCCGCTGGAGGATTTGCAAAGCCGCCTCAAGGGCTGCAAAGAGGGGGGCGGCTTCGCCCGGGCCCTAGCCGGATTTTTGCAGCAGATTGAGCTGGAAAGCCGGATTGAAGGAAAAATCCAGGCGCTCGAAGCGGCGGACCGGCGGCGGGAGGCGGCGGAATACGCCCAGCTCTATGAGATATTGGAAAACGCTCTGGCCCAGTTCGCCGCCGCCATGGAAGGGGAGCCCATGGACGACGGGGAGTTCCTGCGGCTTTGGCGGCTCACCTTGTCCCAATACAGCGTGGCGTCCATTCCGGTGGCGCTGGACAACGTGCAGGCGGGCAGCTTTGAGCGGATGTCTTTCCACCGAGTCAAGCTGCTGATCGTGCTGGGCGCCCGGGACGGAGCCCTGCCCCCGGCGGGAGGCGGCGGAGGGCTGCTCACCGAACACGACCGGGCTCTGCTGCTGGAGGCCGGAGTGGAGCTGACGGAAACCGCCGAGGAGCACGCCTACCAGGCCCAGAGCCAGATTTATCGGGGCTTTGCCGCGGCGGAAAGCCAGCTGACCGTCCTCTACCCGGAAAAAACCATGGAGGGCGGCGCTTCCCGGCCCTCATACCTGCTGCGGCGCATCCAGGCTTTGCTGCCCCAGGTCCAGCTGGAAACCCCGGACCCCAGCTGGCGGATGGCCGCGCCCAAACCCTCTTTCGAGCTGGCCTGCGCCTCTGTCAGCGGCGAGGGAGGACAGCTGGCGGAAACAGCCCGGCAGCTGGCTCTGGAACATCAGGATCTCGGCGATTATTTTCAGCGTCTGCGGGTCTATTCCGCCGCCCCCCGAGGGCCCATCCGCAGCAAAGCCCTGATCGCCGCGGCCTATGGCCGGAAGGTGCGGATGACGGCTTCCCGGGCGGAAAAAATCGCCGCCTGCCGGTTTTCGTATTTTATGGAATACGGCTTGGGCGCCAAAGAGCGCAAGCGGGCCCAGTTTGGCGCCCCAGAGACAGGCGCTTTTATCCATTTTGTGGTGGAACAGGCTATCCAGACGCTGACGAAAGAGCCGGAACTGCCCCCCAAGGAGGCGGCGGACCGGGCGGTGGATCTGTTTTTGCAGCAGAACGCCGGCATTTTTGGCGAGAGTGCCCGGCTGCGCAGTCTGTTTCGCCGGGCCCGGCAGCTGGCCCAGGCGGTGGTGGAGGACGTATGGCAAGAGCTTCAGGCCTCCCTGTTCCAGCCCATTTCCTTTGAGATGTCCTTTGGCGACGGCCAGCCCAACCCGGCGGTGGAGATTTCCAGCAACGGGCTGTCGATTTCCCTCAGCGGCAAAATCGACCGGCTGGACGGCTATATCCAAGGGGACACGCTCTATGTAAAGGTGGCCGATTACAAAACCGGCCAAAAGACCTTTCACCTCTCCGACCTGCTGTACGGCGTCAATATGCAGATGTTCATCTACCTGCTGATGGCCCGCTGGGGTCAGGACGCCGTTTTGGAGGAGGCCGACCGCCGGTTGGGAAGCCGGGCGGATCGGATGGAAATGGCCGGCGTGCTCTATATTCCGGCCCGTACCCCCTTCGTCCAGGGAGAATACGACATGGGGGAAGAGGAGAGCAAAAAAAAGCTGCGCAAGGAACTGCGGCGCATCGGCATTGTGCTGGACGAGCCGGCGGTCATGCAGGCCCTGGAACAGCCGGGGCCGGGGGGATACCGGTTTTTGCCGGTGACGCTGAAAAAGGACGGGTCTGTCAGCGCATCCCAGAGCATGACGACCAGCGGCGCAGGCTTCGCCCGGCTGACTCGAGGAGTGGACCGGCAGCTGCGGCGCGTCGCCCGGCAACTGGCCCAGGGGGATATCGAGGCCCAGCCTTTGACCACCGGGCCCGATTGGTCCGCCTGCGACTGGTGCCCCTATCGGGACGCCTGCCATTTTGACGAAACCATGAAAAAAGACCGCCGCCGAAAAATCAAGGCCCTCAGCGACGAAGAAACCTTCGCCCAGCTGCAGCGCCAGGAAGAGGAGGAAGAAAATGGCCGTTGAGTTTACCCCTGAACAGCAAAACGCCGTGGACAGCCGGGGCGGCGCTTTGATTGTGGCCGCCGCCGCGGGCAGCGGCAAAACCGCCGTGCTGGTGGAGAGGGCGATACGCCGCGTTACCGACGACGAAAACCCGGCGGACATCGATTCGCTGCTCATCGTCACCTTTACCAACGCCGCCGCTGGGGAAATGCGGGAGCGGATAGCGGCCAGCCTGCTCCAGCAGTTGTCTCAAAACCCGACCAGCGGCCGCCTGCGCCGTCAGCTGGCCCTGCTGGGGTCCGCCCGGATTCAAACCGTCCACTCCTTTTGCCTGGATCTGGTGCGCCAGAATTTCAGCCAATGCGGTATTTCTCCCAGCTTCCGTCTGCTGGACAAGGCGGAAAGCGAGCTGCTAAAGGACCAGGCCATGGAAGAAGCCCTGGAAAAGAAATACGCCCAAGAGCAGGAGGACCCGGATTTCCAGGCCGCTGTGGAAAATTTTGCAGAGGACCGAGGAGACCGGGGATTGCGCGGCGCTGCAGAAAAGCTCTATAACAGCCTGCGCAGCTACGCGGACCCCCAGGGCTGGCTGGATAGGGCGATAGAGACGGTGAAGCTATCCGCCGGCAGCCAGCCCCAAGACCTGCCCTGGAGCCAGGACTTGCTGGAATTCTGCCGGCAGACCCTGGATTATCAACAGGAAAAGCTGCTGCGGGCCTACCGCCTGCTGGAAGAGGACCCCAAGGTTCAGGCAAAATACGGCCCGGCCTTTGACCAGTGCCTGGCGGCGGCTCAGAATATCCGCCAGGCCGCCGACCTGGGTTGGGATCCGTGTTACCAGGCGCTTAGCCTGTTTGAAAAGCCCCGGCTGTCCCCTGTGAAAAATGCGGACAAAGAGCTGACCGACCGGCTCAAGCAGGCGCGAGACGATTTTGGAGACAGCGTGGCCTTTCTGGCTCAGCAGGTCGTTTCCCGCCCTGGGGAGCAGGTGCGGCGGGAGATGGCCCTGTCGCTGCCCATCCTGCGGGGGCTGGCCGGGCTGGAGCGGGCCTTTGAAGAGGAATACGACCAGATCAAACGCCGGGAAAACGCCCTGGATTTCAGCGACCTGGAGCATCTGGCTCTGAAGCTGCTGACAGACCGGGAGACGGGAGAACCCTCTCAGCTGGCCCGGCAGCTGGCCCAGGGAATCACAGAAATTCTGGTGGACGAATATCAGGACACCAACGAGATTCAAGACAGCATTTTTTCCGCCCTGCGCGGGGAGGGAAACAGCCTGTTTATGGTGGGCGACGTCAAGCAGAGCATCTATCGGTTCCGCCTGGCGGAGCCCGAGATTTTTGTGGAAAAATACTATCAATATCAGGACTACGAAGAGGACCCCGACGCGCCCTGTAAGCGGATTATGCTCAACCGGAATTTCCGCTCCCGCCGCGAAGTGTTGGAGTTGACCAATTTCATTTTCCGCCGGCTGATGAGCCGGGGATTCGGCGGCGTGGATTATGACGAAAGGGAGGAGCTGCGGCAGGGCCAGAGCGCCTATGCCGGCGCCTGCCCTGCGGAGGTCTATCTGCTGGACATGGAGCGGGAACGAGACGAAGAGGAGGAATCGGTGGAGCGGGCGGTCTACGAGGCGGAATTTGTGGGGAGCCTGGCGGCCAGGCAGCTTCGGGAAACCCAAGTCATAGACAAGCAGACCGGCCTGCCCCGGCCCGCCCGGCCCGACGATATCGCGATTCTGCTCAGCTCCTTTTCCAACAAAGCTCCTCTCTATCAGCAGGCTTTGGAGCGCCGGGGCGTGCCTAGCAGCGCCGGCGGAGGGGATTTTTACGGCTCCATTGAGACGGCCGTCATGCGGTCTATGCTGGCGATTATCGACAACCCCCGGCAGGATATCCCGCTGGTTTCCGTCATGCGTTCGCCGCTGTATCTCTTTTCTCCCGACGAGCTTCTGTCCATCCGGCAGCAGAACAAACAGGGGGATTTTTACGACGCCCTGCTCAAAAGCCCGGCGCCCCGAGCCCAGGCTTTTTTGGCCGATCTGCGGGAATTCCGGGCCTACCGGCCGGATATCAGCGTGGGCCGGCTGGTGTCGTTGATTTACGCCCGCACCGGCGCTTTGGGGGTGTTCCAGGCTCTGGACAACGGCGCCCAGCGCCGCCGGAATCTTCAGCGCTTCTATCAGCTGGCCCTGCAATATGAAAACAGCGGTAGCCGGGGGCTTTTCGGGTTTCTGCGGGCTCTGGAAAAGCGGGCCCAGGAAAAGGATACGCCGGCGGACCCGGCGCCCGGCGCCGTGCGGCTGATGAGCGTCCATGGGTCCAAAGGGCTGGAATTTCCCATCGTCATTCTGCCCGATTTGGGCAAGCGCTTCAACACCGACGACCTGCGCAAGCCCATGGTTCTGCACAAGGGGACGGGTTTATCCTTCCGGCTGCGGGATCTGAAGCGGCGGGTGGAATATAAAACCCAGCTACAGCAGGCCATTTTGCTCCGCTGCCGCCAGGAATCCCGGGAAGAAGAGCTGAGAAAGCTCTATGTGGCCATGACCCGGGCCCGGGAAAAACTGATTCTCACCATGACTCTGCCCAAAGCGGCGGACAAGCTCCGCCAATGGGAGGGGCTTTACGACGACCAGGGCCGTCTGCCTCTTGGCGCCGTGGCGGACCAAGCCGGCGCCGCCATGTGGGCGGCGGCGCCGTTGCTGCGCCATCCGGCGGGCGGGCCTTTGCGGGAATACGCCGGCCTGCCCTTGCGGGCGCCGGACCAGGACGCCCGGGCCGGGGATCTCTATTGCGCCGTCGTCCCCTTTGACGCCAGCCTCCTGCAGCAGGATCTCCGCCAGATCGACGTCCAGCCGCCGGCGGAGCAGCTGACGCTGGATATGCCCCGATATAGGCTGCTTCAGCAGTTTGTCTATCCCCACGAAGCCGCCGTCCGCCTGCCTTCCAAGCTGACGCCCACTGGACTGAACAAGCTGGACCAGGACAGCGTCCTGATCGAATGGGAAGGGGGAGAAGGGGAAGAGGCTCGGCCCAAACTCCAGCTGTATTCAACCAAAAGCCGGGGAGAGGCCGCTCGGATGGGCTCGGTATTCCACAGGTGTATGCAGCTGATCCGGTGGGAACACTGCCGAACCCCTCGGGAAGCGGCCCGGGAGCTGGGCCGTCTGCGCCGGCAAGGCAAACTGGGGCCCGAAGCCGCTTGGATTCCCCCGGAGCCGGTGGCCGCCTTTGTTAATTCGCCCCTGGGGCGGCTGGCCCAAAGCCATGAATGTTTGCGGGAATATCAGTTTTCCGCCCTGTTCTCCCCGGCGGAGCTGGGGCTGGACGGGGGAGAAGAGGAGCAGATTTTGATGAACGGCGTGATCGACCTGCTGATTCTCACCCCAGAGGGGGCGGAAATTGTGGATTTCAAGAGCGACCGACTGGCGCCGGGGCAGGAACAGGCTCAGGCGGAACGGTATCGGCGTCAGCTGGAGATTTACGCCAAGGCGGCGGAAAAGGTGCTGGAGGTTCCCGCCTGCCGGCGCTGGGTCTATTTTCTGGCCGCCGGTCAAGCGGTGGAAATCGGAGAAAGCCGATAGGGAAAAACCAATTTTATCCTGTTCCCAGAGTGGTTTCGCTCCCCAAATATCAATAAAAAAGCTGGCCGAAAGGCCAGCTTTTTTGACGGTATGCGGAGATTACAGCGCCAGATTGATCGCTCGCTCCGAGATTTCGCTGGGATATTTTTCGGCCAGCTGATCCAGATAATCGTTGTAGTCCTGGTTGGACAGAGCGGTTTCCGCCGAAGACTTCCAAGCCAAGCGGCTGGCGGAGAAATACATGATGTGGTAGCCGTAATCGGTTTTGACAATGCCGGTGTCGCCTGCCCGGCGGCTTTCGTCCATACACCAATTCTTAAAGGGCTCCACAAAATTGGTGTTGGCGTTGACGCCGGTATAGATGCCGCCGGAGGAGGCGTTGCCGTCGGCGGAATGCTGGCGGGCCAGGTCCGCGAAAGAATCCTCGGTGGCCTCGCCGTCCTTCCATTGCTGGAGCAGCTCTTCAGCCTGTTGTTTGATTTCCGCGTCGTTGGTCTCGTCGCTGCGCAACAGGATATGGCGAATATCCACGCTGGGGCTTTCGTCCAGATACCGGTCTACAAAGTACATGACGCTGTAGTTTGTGGAAATTTCCAACACTTCCACGTCGCCGGTTTTTCGGGCGGGGTCTTTGACCCAGTCGATGACAGTGCCCGAGGAATAGAGGGGGGCGGCTTCTGTCAGAGTGCCGTCGTCCTCGGCGTACTGCTCCTTCTGGTCTTCCGCGGCGTTTTCACGGGCCAGGCGGATAAAGGAGCGCTCGTCCGTCACCTGGGCGGCAAATTCTTCGGCTTTTTCCTTGGCCTGGGTTTTAGAGGCCTCGTCTTCCGCGTCATAGAAGACCTGGAACACCCGGTAATCCGCCAAATCGAATTGGTCGGCGTTTTCTTGGTAATAGCCCTCCAGGTCGGCGTCGGTATACTCTTTGGCCTGAGTATTCTCGTAAAAATCCCCGCCCAAAGACTCTTTCCAGACGATGTCCTTGTAATCGTCCATGGAGAGCGTCATGCCCAAGACGTTTTGCAGATAGATCTGGGCGGAAACGCCCTGCTCTTGAGCGGCGGTTTCGATGGAGGCCAGATTGCTGTCAAAGGAGGCCTGGCCTTCTTCGCTCATGGCGTATCCCTGGGCTTGGGCCTCGTTGTAAAGGCTGTAAACCCGCTGGATGCTGGAATCCGTCTGCTGGCGGAAGTATTCGCCAAAGGTGGTTTCCTCGTCGTACATGGCGTCGTCCAGGTTGGAGTCGGTAATGCCCATAGAAGTCAGATAGCTCTCGTTGGAAGAATAAAAATTGCTGCGCAGCATATTGTAATAATAGGCGTATTCCTGACCGGAGATTTTGGCGTCGCCCACCGTCATGGCCGTCATGTTGCGCTGGAGGAAGCCGGTGGAATACAAGATGCCGAAGACAAGCAGGCACAGGGCCAGCGCGCCGGCGACGCCGCCTGCGATTTGATAGATCCGGCGGCTGCCGCGGCTCTGTTCCGCCGGCTTCTGGCCGCCTTCGGCGGCTCGTTCTTTGCGTGTTCGTGCTCCTTTACCCATTCAAAACATCCTCATTTCCTTGATTTTGCGTTGATACAGCTTCTCCATTATACAAGAAAGTCCGGGGAGAATTGTTACAAACTTATGAAATTATACAAAATAAAACCGCAAAAATCAAGCTGCCTTTTTTCTTTGGCGGCTTGAAATGCAAATTGGGCTCAAGGCAAAGCCCAGAAAGCCTCGGCGTCCTGGGTGACGACGGAGGCTTCGGAGCCGGCGTATCCGTCGGGAACCAGCTCGATCCGGGCTTGCCAGTCGGCTTCAAAGTCCCCGCTGTTGGAAACCATACAGCAGAAGCGGAAGGTGTTTTTAGCCATATAATCCAGCCAATGGGAAAGGTCTGAGGGCGAATTGGGGTGGAAAAACTTGTCCCAAGTCGTCAATTTGTGGCTCCGCCCTTCGATATAGGCCCGTCGCAGACCGGGCAAATCCAGATAATCGCCGTTTTCATCGAAAAATACAGCCCGATAGCTGGGATCCAACAAAATCCATTGGTTCAGCCGGGCGGAATAAGCGTGGACTACCACATGACAATCGGAAAAAGGCTGCTCGGAGGGAAGGCCGTAAACAGATTTGGCTTTCACGCCATAAGCCCGAAGCAGGCCGGAGAGGATCGTGGCCAAGCCTTGGCAATTGACGGATTGATCGTGAGCCTCGCAGTATTCCACAGCGGAATCCACAGTAAAAGGCCAGGGCGGCGAGAGATAGCCGTTTTGATAAAAATGGCTGCTTGTCCAATCCAGCAAAGCCAGAATTAGCTCCATATCCTCCAGGCTTTCCATCTTTTGATCCAAATCATAGCGCTCAATGGTCTGCCGGCAGCTTTCCCGGGCAAATAAGTCGTAAGTAAAGTCGATTTTCGGCCCGTCTCCAGAAAAATCCGGGAATTGACGCAGCAACTCCAGCCTCTGTTCCAGGGTAACGGAGCCAAAGCGTTCTTCGCCTTGTTCCGGCTCGCCCGCCCGCTGGCCTTGGGAAACTATACAGTTCATGTTTTGTACCCCCTGTTCTTGTTCCTTTTCGGGATTTACAAAATCAGTATAATGCCGGATGGGTAGAATTGCAAGAGTTAAAGTTCCAAAAAATAAGCGCCCGAAAGGGCGCTTATTCTGGAACGCAAGGGATTAGCTTTCCAGGATATCGTCGATGGAGATGTTGAGGGCGTTCAAGATGCGGGATAGGGTGTCGATGGTGAAATTATCCTGGCCGCGTTCGATGAGGCCCAGCACAGAAGCGGTGGTGCCGGCCCGGTAGGCCAGTTCTTCCTGGGTTAAACCTCGGGATTTTCGTTGGGATCGAAGGCCCCGCCCCAGCCGGCGGCGCAATTCTTGGGACATTTTTTATAGGCCTCCTTTCTCTGGTGGAATGAATACAAATCCGTAGACGTTGCGCCCTTGGCGCAAAAGAGCTTGTCGGCGGGTGACGACCGCCCGCCGGCCCAGGCCGTCGAACTGAATGAACAGGGATTTGGTCATCAAAGCCGGGTCTTTCCCATATTCTTGAATCCAAACGCTGGCTTTACAGGGAGACAGGGTTTCCAGCAAGTCTGGGAAGCCCAGGCCCGAACCGCCTTGGGTGTTGCCGGCAGCGCCCAAACGGCGAAGGACGGCCAGGGGAAAAGGAGGGCCGTTGTCGGCGATTTCGATGCGATAACAACCGCCGGACTGGCCCAAAATCAGTTGGATTTTGCCAAAATCCGGCCGGTCAGGCCGCTGCAAACAGGCCAGGGCGTTGTCCGTTAAAACGCCTATCAATTTTTGCAGGGCCGCCAGGGAAAGCCCCGGCAAATGGGCCAGAGGTCGGGGGGAGGCGGAGACGATCAGCTCGAAAGCCGTCTGCCGGGCGGCGCACTGCTTATCGAAATCCCGCAGCTGCCGGTCCAAAGTCAGCAGACCCGAAGAGGGCAGGCTTTTTTGGCCTGGCGCGGCCAAGGCGGCCTGGAGAGCGGTCAGCTCTTCCTGGGCCAGAGCCAGTTCCGGGCCGGCTTCCGCGTCGGCCCTTGTTCTAATTCGGCCCAGCTCCTCTGCCCAAGCCGCCGCCGATTGAGACAGGTGTTTTTGCCGGTGGGCCTGGCTGGAAATCTCGGTCTGCATCCGCCGCATACCGGCGGAGAGACAAGCCAGCGCGGCGGCCAGCAAAACGGACGCCGGCGGGTAGTCCGGCCGGCAAAGCAGGCCGACCAGCCCCAAAGAGAGGCACAGAATACCGGCGGAAAACAGCCGATCCCCCATCCAGACAGGCCGAAAAGGCCGACGGCGCAGGGGAACAAAAGCCGACGCCAACAGCGCGGACGGCGCCAGGAGCCCGGATAGAATCCCACTGAATTCTGTCAGGCGGGACAACCGGTCGATCAGCGCTTGAGCGGATTCCAACAGGAAAAGGGACACGGAGTACTGGCAGAGCAGGCTGGCCAAAGCGGGCAAAAGCGGCGTCCGCTTTTGGGCAGGCAGCGCCAGCAAAGCCGCGGCGGAAAAGGCCAGTCCCCAGAGAGCCAAAGGGATGCTCTCGCCCAAGGCCCAAGCCAGCGCGGCGCCGCAAAAGCCAAAGACCAGGGAAGATCTGCCGGTTGCCGCCGGGGCTCCCAAACGCCAGCTGATAGAAAGCAGAACAAGGCAGCGCATAAACCGGATCATGTCGGCAGGCTCCTTCCCCCGTGTTTTCGGATGGGCGCCTCAAGGAAAAACCGCCGCTGCGCCAGCGTAAGCTGACAATTTGCCTGTTAACGCCGGGTTTCGGCTGGGTTCTACAACAAAGTGAAGACTCATCCAAAATAAAATTACCACTGAATGATAGAAAGATATAGCTTGTCGACGAAAAAAAGATATCGGTTATTATCGAAAGAGAGGAGATAAAAAAGCAAATTAAAAAAGAAAATAAGCGTATTTTCTCGAAAAATTATTGGAGAGGAAGAGCAGCATTGACAGACCTTATTGGGAGGGGAGCGCCTTTTCTTCGGCCGCCGGGACGGAATGGGGAAAGAGAGCGAAAAAGGGAGAAGAAAACGGCGGCTTTCCGGCGATTTCGGACAAGATATCCTTGTCAAGAGAGGCAAAATGGGGTATACTACTTATAGTTATGGACGAGCTTGCAAACAAGTTCGGCGTGTCAATCATCAGCTTCGCCGCGTTGGGCGGCGTTTTCAACGGAGGTCTGCAAAGTGGCGTTAGAAAAATTGAAGGCGTTTATAGGGTTCGACGACGATGAGAATTACGGCGGTTATACATATGGGGTGGAAGACAACCGCGCTTTGGATCCGGAACCGGTGGACAACGCGCCGCTGACCATGCCCGTTCCCGCCGCCGTCCACCAAATTGTGTCCATTCGCACCAATCGGTTTGAGGACGCCAGCCTGGCGGTGGACGAGCTGAAGGCGGGCCGCACTGTGGCGCTGAACGTCCAGGCGGCCACAGTGGAGGTGACGCGGCGGATCATTGATTTTGTCAGCGGCGCAGTGTATGCCCGGGACGGCCACATCGCCCAGATTGCCACCGGCACTTACTTAATCGCGCCCCACAGCGTGGACGTGCGGGACGAAACTCGAAATCCCCGATATTTTTAAGAGGCGGAAACAATGGGGAATAGGGCGGACGAAATAATCCCTGTAGACAGCGAATGGAGAGCGGAAATCGACCGGCTGATAGAGAGGGAATGGGCGGGGCCGATGGTTGCGACCAACGGCGTTCTGCACAATACTTCTCAGGCGGAGGGCTTCGTTTTTTTGTCCTCAGGCCAGTTGGCCGGATATTTGCTCTATTGCCTGGAAAAGGGAGAATGCGAGGTTTTGGTTTTACACAGCTTGGCGGAAAACCGCGGAGTTGGATCGGCGCTGTTGCGTTCGGCGGTCCAAAAAGCCAAACAGGGCGGCTGCGGCCGGATTTGGCTGGTTACGACGAACGACAACGTCCGCGCCGTCCGGTTTTACCAACGGTTTGGCATGGAGCTGAAGGCTGTGCGCATCGGCGCAATGGACCAGGCCAGAGCCAGCCTGAAGCCCTCTATCCCGCTGATTGGGAGCGACGGGATCCCAATCAAGCATGAATTTGAGTTTGAAATGATTCTCTGAAACAAAAAACGACGGCGGCGCCTGAGGGCCTGCCGCCGTTTTTTACTGTTTGGAAGAAAAGGCGCCCTGTCTGCATGGCGGGCGGAATGGAAATCACCTGTGTTCATAGGCGAAAGGGTATCATATCTCCGCCTCCCGGCCCATAGAATAGAAAGAAAGCTGGGAGGGAAGAAAAGGTGTCGGAAAAAACAAGAGGACGGCTGTATGTGGCCGTATGCGTCGCCTGTCTGCTCACCTGCGCCGCGTTGATCGCCAGCATTTTCTTTGGCCGGCCCATTGGCGGCCCAAAACCGGAGATCCACCGGCCCAGAATGGAGCAGATCGGGCAGGAACAAGAGCAGGAACAGCGACAATCGCAGGAGGGGGCCTTGGGTATGGACGAGATGCTGATTACAGAGGATTACGCCGCTGGGCTTTTGACTCAGCTTGCGCCGGAAAATCTGCCGCTGCGGGATATCCGGGTAGGCGTCAGCGGCGCCGGTCTGGTGGCGGTGGCGGCCACGGCAGACCGGGAGAAATTCAAAGATTATCTGGAAGACGTAGGCGTGGACCTGGGTTTCCGAGGGGCCATGTTTCTGACATTGCTGCCCAAAGAAACCCCGTTGACCGCCGCGTTTTCCTGCCAGGGGGATCAAATCGGCGACCTGACTCTGGCGCCGGCGGCGCTGCAAATCAATGGGACGGACCTGGATACGTCGCTGCTGCCCCAGGGGTTTTGCGAAAGCCTTTCTCAGATGATGAACAACGCCTTGGCCCAGGCCGGGCCGGGGTATACCAAAATCAGCTTTCGGGACGGCGCTTTTGTACTGCGCCCTTAAAGGGACAAAAGGAAAATCCCCCATTTGGGGGATTTTTCTTTTATGTTCCGTTTCCGCCGCCAAAAGGAGGGGCGGAACGCTCGGTTTTTTACCAGGTGCGGGAATCGATGGCGCGGAACTGGGCCACGGTGGGCACATGGGAATTCAGGCCGCCGTCCACGGTGATAACCTGGCCGCTGACATAGGCGCTTTCGTCGGAGCCGAAATAAACGCAGGCATGGCCGATATCTTCCGGGCAGCCATACCGGTTGACCATGATATTGCTCAGGAAGATATCTTTCAACACCTGGGGAATACGGGCTTCGTTGTCCGGGGTGACAATCAGGCCCGGACGCACGCAGTTACAGCGGATATTGTCCTTTCCATATTGCAGCGCCACAGATTTTGTCAGCACGTCTACGCCCGCCTTGGCGCAGGCATAGGCGGTGGCGCCCAGGTCGCCGCCGCAGGCGGCCATAGAGCCGATGTTGACAATGGAGCCGCCCTGGGGATTTTTGCGCATATGGGGCAGTACGCATTTTGTCACATAAAAGGGCCCCCGGATATCGCTGGCGAAAATATCGTCCCACATCTCCAGCGTGACTTCGTCTACCCGGCCGTCTTTCAGTCCTACATTGGCGGCGTTATTGACCAAGACGTCGATGCGGCCATAAGTATTTACCGTATCTTCCACCAGCTTTTCGATGCTGGAGGGCACTGTAATATCCATGGCGTGGAAGCTGGCTTTGCCGCCCTCCGCCGTGATGGCGTCTACGACGGCCTGGCCCTTTTCCGCCCGGCGCCCGCAGACGATTACCTGAGCGCCTTCCGCGGCGTAAAGACGGGCGATGCCCACGCCGATGCCGCCAGTGGAGCCGGTGATGACGGCGACTTTGTCCTTTAATCTGTTCATAGTAAGAACCTCTTTTCCATGTTTTGTGGAATTGTCTTCCTGTCTTAATCATATCCGCCCCTAAGGCCATTGTCAAGAGGAAACAGAGGAAAAACGCGCCATATTTTTGGGGCGGAGCCAGGGCTGAAGAGCGGCATAAAAACCCCGCCTTCCGGCGGGGTCTTGAACAAAATAAACGGATTTTGGGAGATTCTTTTAAGAGCGGAGGCTGTGGACCAACTTGCCCCAAAGCTCCGCCGTTTTGAACCTGGCGGAATACTCGACGCCGTCCCTGGTCATAAAACGGATTTCCCCAGGCTCCAAGCCGGCTTCCCGGGCAGTCTGCTCAAATTCCTGGCTGCAAGCCGGGTCGCACAGAGGCGGCAACATGACGCACCACCAGTTTTTTCCTTGCCCGCTGCCGATAGTCACTCGCACTGCGTCGTAATAGCCGGCGGGCAGGGAAAAATCGTCATAATGGCGGGTGTCGAAATACATATTGGCCCGCTGGACCTTCACAGGGTAATCATAGCCCTGCCGCCGGACCTCCTGCTGGCCGGCCAAGCGAATGGCGTCCAGAAAATCCTGGTCGATTTCCCCGGCTTCCAGCTGGTCCTGCCGAGCCTGGGCGGCTTGGAGCACTGCGTCTCGCACTTGCAATTTGAGCTGCTGGTCTTGGTCGCTGTCGCTGTTGGCCACCACATGGAGCCGGGTGATTTTTTCCGCCAAGCGGTTTTGCGCCCGGACCGGCGCCGCCGCCATGGAGAACAATGTAAAGAGGAGCCCGCAGATCAGCGCCAGCTCCCAGCGCTTTAATTTCAAAAACTTTGACATGGAAAACCCGCCTTTCTTCCCCAAAAAATCTGCGATTTTTCGGGGATCCCTTCTGATTGAATAGATTTCCGCCGAATGAATCGCCAGAAATCGCTTCGCCGGCGAACCGGCGTCCCATCTTCGATGGGTCCCAGGCCCAAAAAATCTACGATTTTTCGGGGACCCCTTTTAATTAGATAGATTTCCGCCGAATGAATCGCCGGAAATCGTTTGGCCGGCGAACTGGCGCCCCATCTTCGATGGATCCCGGCCTCCTGACCGGCTATGAGGGGAGTATGGACAGGGTTTTCAGGGTTTATACAGGGCGGGGAAGAAAATCAGCAGACGGGCCGGGCGACCCAGGTTTGGATACCGGGGAAGGGCAATGTTTTCAGCGCCGCCCGAGCCTGGCTTTCATGGGCAAAGATTCCATAGACCGCCGAACCGGAACCAGTCATTCGAGCGCCCAAGGCGCCGGCGGCCAGCAGCGCTTGACGGATTTCTTCAATCTGAGGCCGCTGGGGCAGGGCGGCGGCTTCCATGACGTTGGCCAGCAGCCCGCCGATCCGAGGCAGATCCCCCTGGGACAAGGCTTCCAGCATAGCGGGGGAGTCGGGCCTGCCCTGGATGGGGGCCTGGTCGATTTCCTCATATAGCTTTTTGGTGGAGATGGAGAACTTGGGCTTGACCACCGCCAGGGCGCAATCGGGCAGCGGCGGGGCGGGGGACAAAATTTCCCCAATGCCTCGGGCCAAACGGCAGCCTCCTTCCAGGCAAAAGGGCACGTCCGCCCCCAGCTTCAGGCCGATTGCCTTCAGCTTTTCCAAGGAAAAGGGTCTGCCGTGGGCTTGGTTGAGCAGACGGAGCACAGCGGCGGCGTCCGCGCTGCCGCCGGCCATGCCGGCGCCCACGGGGATGCGCTTGCGCAGATCGATAAAAACCGCCCCTCGGCGGCCCAGGGCCTCAAAAAAGAGCAGAGCCGCCCGGTAGGCGATGTTTCGCTGGTCGCAGGGCACATAGGGCAGGTTGCAGCGCAGCAGGACGCCTGTCCGCCGGGCTGGTTTGACCGTGACGATATCGCACAGGGAAACAGTGTGCATAATGGTTTGGATTTCATGATATCCGTCTGGCCGAAGTCCCGCGATATCCAGGGTTAAATTGATTTTAGCATAGGCTTTTCCACTTTGTGTACGCAAGAGATCCTCCCTTTTCACAGCGGCGACGCATGACGCCGCGCGACAAAATAATTTATAAAAATATCCAAAACGGGCAGCCGCCCCAATAGGGGTAACTGCCCGATAAACCTGAAGCTGTTGCTTGGCCGACAAGATCATATCCGTCGGAATCTACTCTTGGGGTCTTCTGCTTATTCGCTCAATCTTCTGTAACTTGGGGAAAGGCACGAGGATGAAGCGCCGTTGCTTCTGTCAGCCGGCGCTGTGGAACCGGGAACTTTATTGCTCTGTATAGGGTTTGTCGGATTCGATAAACACGCCGGCGTCTTTGCTCCAGCCTACGTTGAAACCCAAGGCTTTGCCCAGGTCCCGGAGCTTAAAGTAGTTGTAGCCGCCTCCGGCGTCGTCCAACAGGGTGATGGCAGTCATGTCTACCGCCTCGCCGTTTACTTGGATGGACTGGATCCCGCCGGTATAGGCGCGATCGCCGGAGTAGGGGGCGGTCGTCTCGCCGCCCATTGCCTGATAGGGCTCTCCACTGACGACAGAGATGGACTTGCCGACGTTGTCATAGCCCACCGAGAACTGGGCCTTGGAGCCGTTGAGAACATAGGCTATATCGCGGAGCCTGATATAGTTGGTGATATTTCCGTTTTCGTCCACGAGGGCGTACATCTGAAATTCCACCGCCCTGCCGTCTACAGCGACAATCTGGGCGCTGGCCTTGGCTATGCCGCTGGCAGGAATGTCCTCTGCGTCGGGGACGGGCGCCTCTTCCGCTTCCGCATAGCGAGTCATCAGGTAGTCGCCCTGCTCCACCTCGCTCTTGGACAGAATCCTGCCCCAGTGGATGGAGCCATTATAATTCCCTTCGGCAACCACTACGTGGTCTGAGCGGACCTCCAGCACAATTACGCTGTGGGTGTCGTCGTTGATCCGCAGGATATCTCCTATCCGCACATCGGAATAAGAAAAATCTGTAATCTTCCGAGCGGAGAGGCTGCCAAAGGCGACGTCGCTGAGCAGAAAGGCAAAGCCCGCGCAGCCGATTCCAGCCGAGTAGACGCCGCCCTGCCACTTGTAGCTATTGTCGTCGCCCCAGGGCGTCCCCTCTGGGTACTGGTCCTTCATGGCGATCATCGCCTGATATACCTGGTTCTCCCCCGGCTGGGCTGCGGCCGCCTGGGTTGCGAGGAACAGGCACATTGCCAGCGCCAATGCCAACGCTTTTTTTTTCATAAAATTCTTCCTCTCTGTCGTTTCGCGCTTCGCGCAAGTGCATTTTATCATATCAGAAGGAAAGGCACAAGGTACTTTTACCCGGCGGGAGCGTCCTGCCGCTCCTATAGGAAACCCTGCGAAAGGGAGGCGCCCTATGGAAACCGCTCAAGTTATGGGCGCGCCGTCTTCCGAGCCGATGGCGACGGCTTGAAAGGGACATAGTTCGTGGCAGCAGTAACATTTGATGCACCGGCGTTTGTTCAGCCGGGCCCGGCCCTGGCGGATCTGGAGGGCCTGCCGAGGGCAAGCGCGGACGCAGGCGCCGCAGCCCACGCATTTTTGGGTGAAAACCGGCCGGGGCCCCAGCCATTGATCCAGCTTGGGCTGCAAAAAATGAGGCATGGAGGCGATAAAAGGCCGGGCATGGCGGGCGGGCGTCGCCGGGGCAAAGGGTTCGGCC
>CAJUIK010000004.1:75321-81881 GCA_910585875.1 uncultured Eubacteriales bacterium
GGCCAGGGGCGGCAAGGCTTCGCCGGCAATCTCCAGCTGTTCCCATTTGTCCGGCGCCAGTCCCCGGGCCCGGCCCTGGCGATGGACCGGCGCCAGCGACGGGTCCAATCCGCAGTAAAGCATGGCGGCCAGGTCGGCGGCAAAGGGGTTTCGGGCGGCCAATATGGCTCCCGCCTGCCGGGGGCGGCCGGCGGATGGGCCCTTGCCGTCCATGCCCACGACGCCGTCCAGAATGGATAGATCCGGCGCGATCGTTTGGCACAGGTCCGCAAGCAGGCTGGCAAAATCCTCTCGATTCGGGCATTGGGAATGATACGCCGCTTTGGTCACGCCGGGGATCAGGCCGTATAAATTCTTGACAGCCCCGGTAAAATACATCATCATATGGGTTTTCAATTTGCCTATGCTGACGATTACGTCCGCCTGGTTGGCCGGGGAGATGATTTGAAAGTCTCGCTGCGTTCGTCCAGCAGAGGGGCGTTTTTGGCTGGAAAAATCCCAATTCAGCTGGGCGCCGGACCGCTCCGCCGCCTGATCCATGCCGCAGGCCCGGTAGACTTTCTCCATGGCTCGCCGGTTGTAGGGCCCGCCGGGGCTGTCCGCAATGACGACCTGAGCGCCGGCCTGGACAAACAGCCGGGCCGCGGCTTCCACAACGGCGGGGTGGGCGGTGACGCCGGCTTCGGGCCGGCTGGCCGTCAGCAGATTGGGCTTGATCAGAACCCGGCCGCCCTGCTGCAAAAAGGCCTTCGGCCCGCCGAAGGCGGCCAGAGCCTGCCAGACGCTTTCCTCCACCCTGGCCTGCTCATAGTCGGGGCAGGCCGTCATAAAAACTCTGGTATCCATGGATGCTCCCCCTTATGATTCTTCTATCGCGCCGTCCGCCGCGTCCGGCCATCAGGCCGGCGCGCGGTTCCGTTTCAAAAGCGGCGCAGTTCCGGTTTCCGACGGCGGAACAAAGCGATTTGATCGAAGCCGGCGGAGCGGGCCAGGGCCAAAGCCTGTTCCAGCCCCTGGCCGCAATATTGAGAGGAATGGGCGTCGCTGCCCGTGGAGAGGAGTTCGCCGCCGTAGTCTTTGAAGGTTTTCAAAACCCATTCGTCCGGCCCGGGACGGCCTATCCATTTGCGGCAGCCGTTGGCGTTGAGTTCCAACCCCTTGCCCTGGCGGGCCAATTCCTTTAGGATGGGAGCGATTTGCTCCCGATATTCCCTCAAAGAGGGGTCGGGGCGGAAATCGCCCATCGCCCGCAGAGGATAATCCAGGTGGCCCAGACAGTCGAAATCCCCAAAATCCAGCAGTTGCTGAATATCCGCAAAATAGCGGCTCAACACCTCTTGGCAAAGGGCCAAATCTGTATAGTTTGTCCGATAAATATCCCGCCCGTCGGACAAGGTATGCACAGAACCGATGACAAAATCGTATTCATGGCGGCCCAGCAGGGCCCGGGCCTCCGCCGGGTTTTGCTGGGGCTGGCCCAGCTCCAAGCCATAGAGGATTTCCGGCCCCGCGCTTTCGGCGGCCAACGCCCGGATATGGGCCTGACAGCGGTCCTCTATGGCCAGATAGCGGGGACAGCAGCCGGCGGGAGACAGGTCGCAGTGGTCGGTTATCGCCAGGGCGGCCACGCCCCGGCAGGCGGCGGCTTCCGCCAGCTGTTCCGGCGCGTCATGGCCGTCAAAAGAATAAAAGGAATGGACATGGCAATCAGCCAAAAACACTTTTTTCGCCTCCTCGCAAAGGAAAGAGAGATCAATTCAATTTTTTTCAGAATGTTTTCGCTGGGCGGCGGGCATACTGAAAACAAGCCTTTTCGGCTTCCCCGGTTTGCCGGGGGCACAATTTGAAAGCGGAGGATTACCCCATGTTTGATAAAACAGCCCTTGCCATCGCCGTGATCGGCGCGCTGAACTGGGGCGCTATCGGCCTGTTCGGCTTCAACCTGGTGGCCGCCCTGGCGGGCGATACCATGATCAGCCGGGTGATTTACACCCTGGTGGGCCTGTCCGGCCTGTGGTGCGTCTCCCTGCTGTTCCGCCGGGATGCCGCGGCCAGCCGCAGCCATATCTGAGCCGCCCCGCAAAAACGCCGCCTTTTGGACAAGGCGGCGTTTTCTGTTGCAAAGGCTCGGCCTCTGCCGTTTATTTGCTTGTCAGCTCCAGGGTGTCCCGAGCGATCATCAGTTCTTCGTTGGTGGGCAGGACCCAAGCCTCCACCTTGGAATCGGCGGCCTGGAAGCTGGCCTCCTGGCGGGAAGCCTTGGCGCAGGCCTCGGCGTCCACCTTCAGGCCCAGGTACTCCATATCGGAGCAAATCTTGGCCCGCATTTCGGCGTCGTTTTCGCCGATGCCGCCGGTGAAGACCACGGCGTCCACTCCGCCCATGGCGGCGGCGTAACCGCCGATGAATTTCTTAATCTGATAGACGAACATATCCAGCGCCAGCTGGGCCCGCTCGTTGCCCTTGGCGGCGGCGTCGTTCAGGTCGCGGCAGTCGCTGGAAACGCCGGAGACGCCCAGGAAGCCGGATTTCTTGTTCATCAGATCGCTCATCTGGTCGGGGTCCAGGCCCTCTTTCTTCATGATGAAGGTGACCACAGAGGGGTCGATGCCGCCGCAGCGGGTGCCCATCAAGAAGCCGTCCAGGGGGGTGAAGCCCATGGAGGTGTCTACCACTTTGCCGTCCTGAATGGCGGCCAGGGAGCTGCCGTTGCCCAGATGGCAGTTGATAATGCGCTTGCCTTCCAAGCCGCCCTTCATTTCGCCCAAGCGATGGGCGATATACCGGTGGCTGGTGCCGTGGAAGCCATAGCGGCGGATGCTGTATTTCTCATAAAATTCATAGGGCACGCCGAACATATAAGCCTTAGCCGGCATGGTCTGATGGAAAGAAGTATCAAACACGGCCACCATGGGGGTTTCCTTGCCGAATACCTCTTGGCAGGCTCTCATCGCCACAGCCTGGGGCGGGTTGTGCAAGGGGCCCAGATCCTTAAAGGCCATGATATCGTCGATGACCTGATCGGTTACGACAGTGGAAACCTTGTATTTCTCGCTGCCGTGGAGCACCCGGTGGCCGATGGCGGAAATCTCGCTCATGCTGTCGATGACTTTGCCCTCGCCGGAGCTCATCACCTTCACCAGCTCCATAAAGGCTTCTTTATGGGTGGGGAAGGAGACGTCGTATTCCACCTTGACGCCCTCGGCCGTCTTGTGGCTGATGCGGCCGTCTACGCCGATTCTTTCGCACAGGCCCTTGGCCAGCACATTTTCGTTGGACATATCCATCAGCTGATATTTCAGAGAGGAACTGCCCGCGTTGATAACCAGTACTTTCATGCTCGCACTCCTTTTATTAAAATCCATTCTGAATTTTGTGTTGCAATGAAGCCTTGTCTATTTTACACTATCTTTGTGCGAAGCACAACCACAAAAATAGAGAAACAGGAGAAAAGCCAATGAAAATCTGCGGCGTCGTGGCAGAATACAACCCCTTCCACCGGGGCCATGCCTTCCAGCTCCGGCAGATCCGGCGGCTGCTGGGGCCGGATACCGCTATTGTCTGCTGTATGTCCGGCGATTATGTCCAGCGGGGGGAGCCGGCTGTGATAAGCAAATGGGCCCGGGCGGAAAGCGCCGTCCGCTGCGGGGCGGATTTGGTCGTGGAGCTGCCCTCTCCCTGGTCCCTCCAGTCTGCGGAGGGCTTTGCCCGGGCTTCCGTCGGCCTGCTTTCCGCCCTGGGCTGCGTGACAGACTTGGCCTTCGGCGCGGAATGCCCGGAGATTGGCCGCTTGCGGCGGCTGGCCGCCCTGCTGCTGGAACACGAGACCGCCGCCGCCACTCTGCTGGAGCTGCGCCAGGGGATTCCCTATGCCGCCGCCCGAGAGCGGGCCCTGCATCAGCAGGTCCGGCAGGAGGCGGCGCTGCTGCGCCAGCCCAACAACATCCTGGCGGTGGAATACTGTAAGGCGGTAAAAACCCTGGGAAGCCCGTTTCAGCTCCACGCCCTGCCCCGCCGGGGGCCGGGCCACGACCAGCAGGGGGAGCGGGAGGGCTTTTGCTCCGCTTCCCAGCTGCGGGCCATGCTGGCGGAGGGAAAACTGGAACAGGCCTTGGCCTTGCTGCCGCCGGAAAGCCGGCGGATTTTGGCCAGAGAAGCGGCGGCGGGCCGAGCGCCCGCTCTGGCCCGGCAGGGGGATCGAGCGGCTATGGCCCGGCTTTGGCGGATGCCCCCGGCGGAGCTGGCCGGCCTGCCCGGCGCCGCCGAAGGGCTGGAAAATCGGTTGTATCAGGCGATTCAGCAAAGCCATACTGTTATGGAAGCCTGCGACCGGGCCAAAACCAAGCGGTACGCCCATTCCCGCCTGCGGCGGATGGCACTGTGCGCCTTCTTGGACATTTCGGCCGGGGAAGCCGCCGCCCCGCCGCCCTATCTGAATCTGCTGGCCTTTTCCCAGCGGGGCAGGGCCGTGCTGGCGCAATGCCGAAAAACCGCCGCTCTGCCGCTGATTACCAAGCCGGCCCACAGCCGGAAGCTGCCGCCGGAGGCCCAGGCGGCCTTTGAACGGGAGGTCCTGCGCAGCCGGCTGCACAGCCTCTATCTGCCTGCCCCGGCATCTTGCGCTCCCCACGCCCAGTGGACGGCCCGTCCCTTTTTCTGGTCCGGCCCGGCGGAGCCGGAGGAGCTCTGGGGCCCGGAGAAGGAACTGCCATGAGCCGGAGGATTCAGGCGCTGGTGGCCCTTTATTTTGAGGGAATCCCCTTTTCCAACCAGACCATGGCGGCGCAGCAGGAGATTGAAGCCGCCATGCAAAGGGAATTTGCTCAGCTGGAGCCGGCTTTGGGGGAGGACGCCGCTTTTGAACGGCTGGTCGGCCAATACCCCCGGCTGGCCGATATGGCCCGGGCCGCGGGCTATTCCCCGGAACAGGCGGATTTGTGGCGGCGGGAAGGGCCCGTCGCAGACCTGCGCCAGGTGAAAAAGCAGCTGGCCCGCCAGCGCCGGCGAATTTATGGCGTCGCCCTTTTGGGGGCGCTTTCCGCCGTTCAGCTGCTCTGGCTGGGTTACAACCTGTGGGAAGCGTCGGGTTATGCTCTGTTCAACGCCCTTTATTTGGCTTTGTTGGCCGGCTCAGGGGGGCTGCTGCTCCGCCGATTTGTGCGGGAGGAAAGGGCGGGACGGGATCAGCTGTACGATATCCAGTCTTTTTCTTATATCCGCCAGATGCACGACCGGTACAAAAAGCGGCTGCTGAACAGCGCGATTTTTTCCGCCTGGACGCTGTCTCTTTTCACCCTGTCCGCCCTGGGGTTTTGGCGGTACGGCCCTGCCAAACAGCTGGCGGAGGCATTGTTTTCCAACGTTATTTTGGTTGAAATCCCTATCTTCGTCTGTGCGAAAAACTGGCTTTGTTTTCGTTTGACCGGAAGCCGGAGCGGCTGGCCTCGCCGGGAAAGGACGCGGAAGCACCTGACGGGCATGATTTTGCTGGCGCTGGGCTATTGGCTGGCGTCCTGCCTGCCCTTCTGCCTGGGCGGAAGGGCGGACGCCTTCTTTTTTCCTGCGTCGATGGTCGCGGCGGGGCTGGCCGGCCTGTACAACCTGACTCTGCGCCGGCGGATCACCGAGCAGAACATCGTTTTCAACAAAAGGCGCGGCGGCCTGATTGCCGCCGGGGTCGTTTTAGTTTCCGGCTATTCTTTTTTGCAGCGGGATACCTGGTATACCCAGCCTTATATCAACTCCGTGCCGGTGGTAGAGCATCGGAGCCATGATATCCAATACGACGATCGAACCGGCGTCTATACCATTACCGCCGATACGGAGGATTTCAAGATCCTGCATCTGACGGATATCCACCTGGGCGGCAGCCTGTTTTCCTATCGGAAGGATTTGAAAGCGCTGAAGGCCGTTTATGCGGAAATCGCCCATACCCAGCCGGATTTGGTGATTGTCACCGGCGATCTGTGTTTCCCCATGGGCGTCATGTCCTTTTCGCTGAATAATTTCGCGCCAATCAACCAGTTTGCCGCCCTGATGCGCAATACCGGCGTGCCCTGGGCCTTTACTTATGGCAACCACGATACAGAGAGCATAGCCTCCCTTTCCCAAAGCGATTTGAACGAGGCGTTCAAAGCCCTTTCCTTCAAAACCTCCGCCAATTTGCTCTATCCCTATGTCCAGCCTCCTGTCACTGGCCGGAACAACCAGCTGATCGAGCTGCGGAACGCCGACGGTTCGCTGAACGCCGCTCTGTTCCTCATCGATTCCAACGCATATACCGGCGAGGGCCTCAACGCCTATGATTATATCCACGACGACCAAGTGGAATGGTACGCCGATCAGGTCCGGCGGCTCAACCAGGAGGCGGGGCGCTTGGTCCCTTCCTTGGTCTTTTTCCATATCCCACTCCAGCAATATCGGGAGGCCTATCAGCTCTATGAGGCGGGGGATCCTTCGGTCGTCTATTTCTTTGGCGAAAATAATGAGAATATGATCGATAAAGTCTGCTGTTCGGATTACCCCAGCAAGCTGTTTGACGTTATCAAGGAGCTGGGCAG
>CAJUIK010000005.1 GCA_910585875.1 uncultured Eubacteriales bacterium
AACTGCCTTATTATATGTTGTTTTTTGGCTTGTCCTTTATGCGTACTGACCTTATGCTCAAAAAAGAAATGTTCAGCTCATCCAAATTGCCAACGGAAACATACAAGAACGCATAGCCGACGAAACAAAAAAGCGTCCTGCGCAAGAACAATTTGCCTTGGAACAAAGGCGGATGGGAAAAACATATCAAGGAATTGCGCAGTTGATGAATTTACAATGCCACAAAGCCCGGGTGCTGATTCAAACCGCCAACTGGGAAATTGAGCAAGAAATCTGCAATAATCCAATATAATAGAACAGTCCTCGAAGTTGAGGGAAAAAAATTTATTGGTCGCTCTGTCGCAATTCGCTGGGCAAAAAATCAGATTGACATTTCGGCAAAATTGAACTATACTGAATACAGAACAAGGGTGCTACCGGACAAACGGTTAGCTCCCTACTGGATTACAGAAGTAACCGCAGGCTGGGGAGCATGGCGGTTACTTCTTTTTATTGACCTGAAGAAACAGGGCAATAATGTCGATGATTAAAATACCAATCTGAATCAAATCAGAGTATGTAACCATTTGACAGCCCCCCTTTCTCAAAAATCAGGGGGACAAGAAGCGCCCCTGTCTGTGCAGGGGAACTAACCGCTTGCCGTTTATCGGTAGTGCCAATCTCACCTTACCATAAAAATCGTCAAAAAGCAACCATATCGGCGCAATTCGCTGGGCAAAAAATCAGATTGACATTTCAGCAAATTTGAACTATACTGAATACAGAACAAGGGCGCTACCGGACAAACGGTTAGCCCCTGTGCAATCGTTCGTTTAAGAAGTGACCGCTTGCTTGGGAGCTGGGCGGTTACTTCTTTTTATTGACCTGAAGAAACAGGGCAATAATATCAACGATTAAAATACCGAGCTGAATTAAATCAGAGTATGTAACCATTTGACAGCCCCCCTTTCTCAAAAATCAGGGGGACAAGAAGCGCCCCTGTCTGTGCAGGGGAACTAACCGCTTGCCGTTTATCGGTAGCGCCAACCTCACCTTACCATAAAAATCGTCAAAAAGCAACCATATCGGCGCAATTTGCCGGGCAAAAAAATCAGATTGACATTTCAGCAAAATTGAACTATACTGAATACAGAACAAGGGCGCTACCAGATAAACGGTTAGTTCCCCTGCTGGATTACGGAAGTAACCGCGAGCTTGGGGGCGTGGTGATTACTTCTTTTTATTGACCTGAAGAAACAAATAGCAAAAGAGCCGCCTTTCATCGAGGCGGCTCTTTTGTTGCGTCTTTTCGGAGCAAGACGGCCATTACGGCGGGACACAATAGAAATATATTTCTCAGATCCTTTCGCTCTGCTCCTCCCTTGACAAAGCGACAATCCTGTCGTATACTGTTGCCGCACCAAAAGAGACAATATTGTCGTTTTTATCAAAGGAGGAAATCCCATGAATTTCACACTGCGCCCCTGGCGGGCGGAAGACGCGGCCAGCTTGGCCCAGGCGGCCAACGACCCGGCTGTGGCCGCCAATCTGAGGGACGTTTTCCCCTGTCCCTATACCTTGGCCGACGCCCAGCGCTTTATCGAAAGCTGCCTCGCCCAGCAGGGACAGGACATCGTCTACGCGATCACCATCGGCGGCAGGGCCGTGGGCGGCGTCAGCGTCCAGCTTCAAAGCGATATTTACCGCAAATCCGCCGAGCTGGGGTACTGGCTGGCCCAGCCCTATTGGGGCCAGGGCGTGATGACCCAGGTTGTGAACCGGGTCTGCCAAGAGGCGTTCGGGCGCTTTGATATCGTCCGCATTTACGCCGAACCCTTCGCCCACAACGCCGGCTCCCGGCGGGTTTTGGAAAAAGCGGGCTTTTCCCTGGAGGGCGTCATGCGAGACGGCGCCGTCAAAAACGGCCGGATCCTTTCCTACTGTATGTATTCCCTGCTGCGCCGGGAGGCGGGCCTCTAAACCATGGGCCAAAAAGCAGAAAGCACCAAGGAGCTCATCCGGCGGGAGGCCTACCGCCTCTTTGCGGACAAGGGCTTTCAGGCGGTGACTATGGCGGATATCTGCCGGCAAACCGGCCTCAGCCGGGGCGGCTTATATCGGTATTACGCCAATACCGGCCAGATTCTATCGGAAATTCTATCGGCAGAGCCTTCTGTTATGGACCGCATCCAGCGCCGCGAAAGCGCCGCCGCTATTTTGGAGGATTTGCTGTCCCTTCTCCGGGAGGAAATCTTGGACAAAAAAAACTCTCTGAGCCTGGCTATTTATGAATATGCCAACCTGGGCAACCAGGAATTGTTCGTCAGCCTCCACCGCCGGGCCAAACAGCGCTGGATCCGCCTGATTCAATACGGCGTGGAAACTGGCGAATTTCAGCCCGCGGACCCGGAACAGGCTTCGGATATGATTCTCTATTATTATCAGGGCCTGCGGCTCTGGTCCCGGGTGATCCCCTTTGACGAACAAACCGTCCAGCGCTATATCCAAACCGTCCGTCTTCTGGCGGGCCGCGGCCAGGGGGAAGATCTCCGTTAGCGCTCAGATTGTTTCCCTCGGCGCTTTGCCGCCATATTTTTGTTTTTCCCTCTTGCTTATAGGCCGGGGTCGGGTCTATACTGTGTGATATACAGATATACGTCCATTGAACCCGCCTCTTCGGCGACGTCCCTCCGGCGCCCAGCGCCGGGGCAAGAAGGAGATAGTTTATGAAAATCGTTATTGTGGGCGGCGGCAAAGTGGGGACCATGCTCACAGAGCTGCTGTCTCAGGAGGATCACGACGTGGTGGTCATCGACACCAACCAACGAGTTGTGGAGCAGCTTTCCAACCGCTATGACGTGATGGCCGCGGCGGGCAACGGCGCCACCCTGCGGGCGCAGCAGGAAGCTGGAGTCAAAGGCTCCGATTTGTTGGTGGCCGTCACTTCCGACGACCTGACGAATATGCTTTGCTGCCTGGTGGCCAAAAAGATCGGCGCCAAACAAACCATGGCCCGTATCCGCAACCCGGAATATGCCGACCAGCTTCACCTGATGCAGGAGGAACTGGGCCTGAGCATGGTAGTCAACCCCGAGCAGGTGGCCGCTTCTGAAATTGGCCGAATGCTCACCTTCCCCTCCGCTCTTCAGCTGGATTCCTTTTCCCGGGGCCGGGTGGAGCTGATTGAAATCCGTCTGACGGAGGACAGCCCCTTGGCAGGCCGCGATTTGATCTGGTTTACCGCCAAATACCCCTTCAAAGTGCTGATCGGCGCTGTGGAGCGCCGGGGCGAGGTGACCATTCCCCGGGGCGATTTCGTCATGCAGGCTGGGGACAGGCTGCACCTGGCGGGGCAGCACTCCTCCATCGTCTCCCTCTGCCGCAAGCTGAAAATCTTAAAAGAGCGGGTGCGGAACGTCACCATCGTAGGCGGCAGCCGCCTGGGCTATTATCTGGCCCGCAGCCTGCTGGACAACGGCATTTCCGTCAAGCTCATCGAGCAGCGGGAAGAGCGCTGCATGGAGCTGAGCCAGTTGCTGCCCAAAGCCCTGATCATTCATGGAGACGGCGCCCAGCACGAGCTGCTGTTGGAGGAACGGGTGGAGCAAAGCGACGCCCTCATCGCCCTCACCGGCATGGACGAGGAAAACATCGTCCTCTCCTTATTTTCCCAGACGCTGGGCATCAGCAAAGTGGTGACAAAAATCAGCCGCCCTTCCTTTTCTCCAGCGATGCTGGATAAGCTGGGGCTGGACAGCGTCGTCACCCCCTCCCGGCTCACCGCCTCCAGCATCCTGCGCTATGTGCGGGCCATGCAAAACGCCTCCCCGGGCAGCCAGATTCAAACGCTGCACCACATCGTGGGCGGGCAGGCCGAAGCCCTGGAATTCCGGGTCAACCGCCAATGGCCCTATGCCGGCGCCCGCCTGCAAGACCTCAACCTTCGGAACCATCTGCTGATCGCCGGTATTCTGCGCAAGGGCCGGCTGATCATCCCCAACGGCCAATCCACCATCGAGGTGGGGGATAACGTGATTATTTTCACCGCAGGCCAGCATTTGAAAAGCCTGACGGACATCCTGAAAGGCTGAGGCAAGGCTCCATGAATTATAAAATGATCCGCTATATGCTGGGCCAGGTCGTCCGCACAGAGGGTTTTCTCATGCTGCTGCCCAGCCTCTGCTCCCTGCTTTATGGGGAGCACCGGCATTTTTTCCTGTTTCTCACCATGTCCTTCCTGCTGATTTCCGGCGGCTCCTATCTGTGCTGGAAAACGCCCCGCAACCGCACGTTTTACGCGGCGGAGGGCTTTGTAATGGTGGCTCTGTCCTGGGTCTTTTTGTCCGCCTTAGGCGCCCTTCCCTTCTGGATTTCCGGGCAGATCCCCAGCTTTATCGACGCCTTTTTTGAAACGGTTTCTGGCTTTACCACCACCGGCTCCAGCATTCTAAACGACGTGGAGGCCCTATCCCACGGGATGCTGTTTTGGCGCAGCTTCACCCATTGGATCGGCGGTATGGGGGTTCTGGTATTCGTGCTGGCCATTCTGCCCATGTCCGGCGGCTGGGCTATGCACTTGATGCGGGCCGAAGCGCCGGGGCCCGAGGTGGGCAAGCTGGTTTCCAAACTGCGCTCCACAGCCAAAATCCTCTATGGCATTTATGTGGCTCTGACGCTGCTTCAAGTGCTGCTTTTGTGCGCGGGGCATATGCCTCTGTTCGACAGCCTGCTCACCGCCTTTGGAACGGCGGGCACCGGCGGCTTCGGCATCAAAAACACCAGCATCGCCTTTTATCAAAGCGCTTATGCAGACGTCGTAATCAGCGTCTTTATGCTGCTTTTCGGCGTCAATTTCAACCTGTTCTATCTGATGCTGGCGGGGCAGGTCGGCCGGGCCCTGAAAAGCGAAGAACTCCGGTATTATCTGGGTATTGTGGCCGCCGCCACTTTGCTCATCGCCTGCAACACCTTGCCCTACTACGAAAAATTCTCCACCGCTTTGCGCTATTCTTTTTTCCAGGTGTCTTCTATCATCACCACCACCGGCTTTACCACAGCCAATTATGATCTATGGCCCGGCTTTTCCCAGTGTATCCTGGTGCTGCTGATGTTCATCGGCGCCTGCGCCGGCTCCACCGGCGGCGGCCTGAAAATTTCCCGTATCGTCATCCTGTTCAAAGGCGCCCGGCGGGAAATCAGCCGCATGACCCATCCCCGGGCAGTCAGCGCCGTCCGCTTTGAAGGCCGGGTGGTGGAAAACGACACGGTGCAAAAGGTCTTCATCTATTTTATCACCTTCATGGCGCTGTTCGCCGGCTCCGTGCTGTTGATCTCCCTCAATGAGTTTGATTTCACCTCCACTTTTACCGCCGTGGCCGCCTGCATCAACAACATCGGCCCCGGCCTGAATATCGTGGGCGCAACAGGCAATTTTTCTCAGTTCAGCGCCTTTTCCAAGCTGATCCTCTCGCTGGATATGCTGGTGGGCCGTCTGGAGATTTTTCCCATGCTCATGCTGTTCTCCCCCGCCGTCTGGCGCCTGCGGAAAAAGGAATAATCGGCCAATCGGGCAAAGCCTGACGCCGATTCTCCGCCGCAATAAAACAACTCGATTGTTTGAAGAGACGCTTTTTCCCAAAGGCGTCTCTTTTTTACCCCCCTCAAAGGGGCATCAATTCCCTGCCGGCTGCATAAAAATCACCGTCCGCCCAGGTCTGTCTGGGCGATTTTCTCAAAAGTGGAGGCGATTTTTTTGATTTCTCGTTTCAACAGCCTGCTGTGGGACCCGTTTCTGCTGATTTTGCTCTGCGGCTCGGGAATCTATTTTACCTTCTTATTCCGCTTCGTCCAGGCGCGGCGCTTCGGCGCTGCCTGGCGGCAGGCTTTGGGCAAAAAGAAGGGCGGGCCGGGAGTGTCTTCCTTCCAAGCCCTAGCCTCCGCAGTAGCCGCCCAAGTGGGAGCGGGAAACCTGGCTGGAGCGGCTGCGGCCATCTCCGCCGGCGGGCCGGGAGCGGTTTTCTGGATGTGGGCCAGCGCCTTTTTCGGCATGGCCTCCTCCTATGCCGAGGCGCTGATGGCCCAGAACTATAAAACCTGCCGCCGAGGCCGGGTTTTGGGCGGGCCGGCTTACTATATCCGAGCGGCTTTTCCCAGCCCTTTGGGGCGATGCCTGGCCGGGCTGTTCGCTCTGCTGATGATTTTTGCCCTGGGCTTTGTGGGGGCCATGGTGCAGGCCAATACCATCAGCGATTCCTTTGGCGCCGCCTTCGGCCTCCGCCCTTTGTCCGTGGGTCTGGCGGTAGCCGCCTTATGCCTTCCTGTATTTTGGGGCGGCATGGAGCGGATGGCCTCTTTTTCCGCCAAGCTGGCGCCGGCCATGACGGGGTTTTACTTGCTGGGCGCGCTTTTCGTCCTGGCCTCCCGGCGGCAGTTCATCCTGCCCGCCCTCCGGGACGTGGCGCTGGGGGCCTTTTGCCCCCAGGCCTTGGCCGGCGGGATGGCGGGGATTACGGTGAAACAGGCTTTCCGGCTGGGGGTGGCTCGAGGGCTTTTTTCCAACGAAGCCGGCATGGGTTCCGCCCCCCACGCCCACGCCTTAGCCCAGGCGGACCACCCAGCCCAGCAGGGTTATGTGGCGATGTTGGGAGTTTTCATCGATACCTTTGTGGTGCTGACTCTCACGGTCTTAGTCATTCTGACCAGCGGCGTCTATCAGCCCGGCGGGCCCGTACAGGGCGCCGCCCTGACTCAGGCCGGCTTCGCCGTCTCTTTGGGCCCTTGGGGCGGCCCTTTTATCGCCTGCTGCCTGTTTTTCTTCGCCTATTCCTCCATTTTAGGATGGCATTTTTTCGGCGCGGCCAATCTGCGCTATCTGTTCGGCGGCCGGGGCTTGGGGCTTTACCGGGCCGGGGCCTGCCTGTGCATTGTGCTGGTCGCCCTGACCCAGACGGGACGGATGTGGGAGCTGACCGACCTGTGCATGGGCCTGGCCGCCCCCCTCAACCTGCTGGCCCTGCTGCGCCTATCGCCCCAGGCCGCCGCCCTCACCCGGGATTACGACAGCCGGCTGGAACGCCCCCGCCGAGGAAAGCAAAAAAAGTCGCCGGCGCTTGCAAAACTGCCCAAAGGCTGATATACTTATTTGTACCTTTCGCCGGCTTCGGCGAAAGGGCAAATCTAATAGAAGAGGGATAGACAATGGCAAAAGACAAAAAGCTTGTGCGCGAAATCACGCCGATGGATGAAGATTTCGCCCAGTGGTATACGGATATTGTAAAAAAGGCCGAGATGATCGATTATTCCAGCATGAGAGGCTGCGTCGTCATGCGGCCATACGCCCAGGCCATCTGGGAAAATATCCAGAAAATCTTTGACGGCATGATCAAAGAGTGCGGCCATGAAAACGTGGCCATGCCCCTGTTTATCCCAGAATCTCTGCTGAATAAAGAGAAAGACCATGTGGAGGGCTTCGCCCCCGAGGTGGCCTGGGTCACCCACGGCGGCGCCGAGCAGCTGGAAGAGCGCCTCTGTGTGCGCCCCACCTCGGAGACCCTGTTCTGCGAACATTACGCCCACATCATCCAGTCCTGGCGGGATCTGCCCAAGCTCTACAACCAGTGGTGCAGCGTGGTCCGCTGGGAAAAGACCACCCGCCCCTTCCTGCGCACCCGGGAATTCTGGTGGCAGGAAGGCCACACCGCCCACGCCACGGAACAGGAGGCCCGAGAGGAAACCCTGCGCATCCTGGACCTTTATGAAAAGCTGGCCACAGACTATCTGTGTATGCCTGTGATCAAAGGCCGCAAAACCGATCGGGAGAAGTTTGCCGGCGCCATGGAAACCTACACCATCGAGGCCATGATGCACGACGGCAAGGCCCTGCAAAGCGGCACTTCCCATTATTTCGGAGACGGCTTTGCCAAGGCTTTCGGCGTCCAGTACACCGACAAAGAGAATAAATTGCAGCACGTCCATCAGACCTCTTGGGGCATTTCCACCCGGCTGATCGGCGGCATCATCATGACTCACGGCGACAACGAAGGCTTGGTGCTGCCTCCCGCCGTGGCGCCTATCCAGGTCGTAGTCATTCCCGTGGCGGCCCATAAACCCGGCGTGTTGGAAAAGGCCGCCGAACTCGCCGCCCAGCTCAAGGCGGCGGGGTTCCGGGTCAAGGTGGACGACAGCGACCAATCCCCCGGCTGGAAATACGCCCAGTACGAGATGAAGGGCGTGCCTCTGCGCCTGGAAATCGGCCCCCGGGATATTGAAAGCAACAGCTGTATGTTGGTGCGCCGGGACAACCGGGAGAAAACCCCCGTCTCCCTGGACAACCTGGCCGATTCCGTCCAGCAGATGCTGAAGGACTTCGCCCAGGCCATTTACCAAAAGGCCAAGGCCAATCTGGAGGGCAATATCGCCCCCGCCCGCAGCATTCAGGAGATGAAAGAGATCCTCAGCCGCCGGACAGGCTTTGTCAAAGCCATGTGGTGCGGCGACGAGCACTGCGAGGAAGTCATTAAAAACGAGACGGGTATGCCCTCCCGTTGCATCCCCTTTGAACAGGAGCAGATTGACGCCGTCTGCCCCGTCTGCGGCAAGCCCGCCAAATGTATGGTGGTTTACGGAATCGCCTATTGATTTTCCATTTTTTCGCATCCAACGCCAGGGCCTTTGCCCTGGCGTTTTTGCGCCCGGGATTTTCTCTTTCCCTCTCAACCAAACGCTCCTTGTCCCCGTCTAAAAAATGAAAATTTGCCCACAGGAGAAATGCGACTATGGTGTTCAGCAGCGTCCCCTTTCTGTTTTATTTTTTGCCCTTGTGCCTGGGGATTTATTATTTCACCCCCCGCCGCTGGCGGAACCTGGCCCTTTTGCTGGCCGGCCTGGCCTTTTATGGCTGGGGAGAGCCGGTTTATCTGGCTGTCATGATTTTTTCTATCCTGGTGGATTATACCCACGGCCTGCTCATCGGCCGTTGGAAAGAAAACCGCCGCCAGGCCCGGCTGGCCGTGGCCAGCTCGGTCTTGATCAACCTGGGCCTGCTGTTTTTTTTCAAATACTATGATTTTGCCCTCTCCAACCTGGCCGCCCTCTTCCCCGGCCTGCCCCTCCGGCCGCTGGGGCTCAGCCTGCCCATTGGCATCTCCTTCTATACCTTTCAAACGATGTCCTATACCATCGACGTCTACCGGGGCGACGCCCGCCCCCAAAAAGACGTCGCCGCCTTCGGCGCTTTCGTCACCCTGTTTCCCCAGCTGATCGCCGGCCCCATTGTCAAATACAAAGACGTGGACGGCCAGCTGACGGGGCGGCGGGAAAACCTTTCCCAGTTCGCCGCCGGAATCCAGACCTTTGTCTGCGGCCTGGCCAAAAAGGCGCTGCTGGCCAACAATATCGGCGCCCTGTGGGAGGTCTACAGCCAGGCGGACCCGGCTTCCCTTTCTCTTTTGGGCGCTTGGCTGGGGATTTTGGCTTTCGCCTTCCAGATCTATTTCGATTTTTCCGGCTATTCCGATATGGCCGTCGGCCTGGGGCGGATGCTGGGCTTTGAATTCAAAATCAATTTCAATTACCCCTATCTCTCCCGCAGCGTCACCGAATTCTGGCGGCGGTGGCACATTTCCCTGGGCTCCTGGTTTCGGGAATATGTCTATATCCCATTGGGCGGCAACCGCCGGGGCAAATGGAAGACCTACCGCAATATTTTCGCAGTCTGGCTGCTCACCGGCCTCTGGCATGGGGCCAGCTGGAATTTCCTGCTCTGGGGCCTGTTCTTCGCCCTGCTGCTGACGGCGGAAAAAGCCCTCCTCCTGCCTCTGCTGCAAAAGGCGCCGGGTTGGGTTGGGCGGCTTTATACCGGCGCCGCCGTGCTGTTCAGCTGGGCCTTGTTCGCCAACGAGGAGCTGGACCGGGCCTGGGGCTATTGCAAAGCTATGCTGGGCGCCGGGCAGGGCCTGACCGACCCGGCCAGCCTGTATCGGCTGGTTTCCTATCTGCCCTTGCTGCTGGTTTTGGCCTTTGCCAGCGGTCCTTGGGCCAAAGATCTGTTCTACCGCCTCTCTGCCAAAGGGCAGTGGCGGCTGGCCATGGCCGGTTGCGGTCTGGGCTTAGTTCTGTCCGCCGCCTATCTGGTGGACGCGTCTTATAACCCTTTCCTCTATTTCCGCTTCTGATTCAGGAGGACTCGCTATGACAAAGAAACAATCTGCCGCTCTTTGCGCTCTCTTTCTTCTCTTTTTATGCCTGTTTCCCCTGCTGGGTCTGTTACAGCCCGACCGGGAGTTTTCCCCCATGGAAAACCGAGCGTTGGCTCAAAAGCCGGCCTTCCGCCTGTCCGCCTTTTTCTCTGGCCAATGGGCCCAGGACTGCGAAAGCTATCTCACCGACCAGTTTCCCCTGCGGGATGCCTGGGTGGGGCTGAAATACGTCTGCGAGCGGGCTATGCTGCGTCGGGAAAACAACGGGGTCTATTTCGCCGGCGACCGGCTGATCGCCCGCTTCGACCCGCCGGACCAAAGCCGGGTGGAAAGCAATTTTGCCGCCGTAGACCGGCTGGCCCAAAACACCGGCCTGCCCACCCGCCTGCTGCTGGCGCCTACCTCCGCCTATCTCTACGCCGACCAATTGCCCAAAAACGCCCCCAGCTATGACCAACAACAGCTCTTTGACCGGGCGGAAGCCCTGGAAACAGCGCAAAATATCCCGGTATCCCAGCTGCTGCTGGAACGCCGGGAAGAACCGATTTATTACCGCACCGACCACCACTGGACTGCCCAGGGCGCTTACTGGGCTTACGCTTCCTATATGGAAGCTGCGGGACGCCGCGAGGAGATTTTGACCCAGGAGGATCTGGCCCCCTATCGCCGGCAGATAGAAAATTTTTACGGCACTCTCTATAGCCAAGCCGGCGCGCGATTTTATCAGCCGGACGCGATTACCTATTATGACTTTCCCGGCCTCGCCATGGAACAGCCAGGAGAAGAACCTCAACCCATTTATGATTTATCTTTCGCGGAGCAAAAAGATAAATATTCCCTGTTTTTCGGCGGGAACCCGCCCCAGTTCTGCATCCGCAGCCAGAACCCCCAGGCCCACGGCTCTCTGCTTGTAGTCAAAGATTCCTTTGCCAACAGCCTGCTGCCCTATCTAGCCCTGTCTTATCGGGAGATTTACGTCTTCGACCCCCGGTATAACCGGGATTCCCTGCGGCAGTTCGCCGCCGACTGCGGGGCCGACGAGATTCTGATCCTCTATCAAACCGCCAATTTCGCCCAGGACGCCAATATCGGCCTGCTGGCCCTTTAGCCGCGATAGGCGCGCCGTAGGGTTGGCGGAAGACGAATAGACAGCGGCTTTCCTATGCCGTCTAAATGCAAAGGCGGCGGCTCTGATTGTTCAAAGCCGCCGTCTGGCAGATTCAGAGCTTATTTAATTGATGGCTCTTCCTAATTCGCGAGCGGCTGATACTTCGGGTTTCCCCTCAATATCCCCCATATCCCCGTTTCCTCCAGCAAGAACATGACCGAGGTTATTCCATTTCAAATGCTCTGTCAAATGATTGTAGTACAGAAGAACATCTTCAAAGCCATGGCCCTCCGCCGCCATCAACAGAGCGGAAGCCCGTCCATGCCCGCGCAGGAGATTTCCATCTCCTTCTTCCAATGCAAACAGGCGGTCAACCGCAGCCCTGATCTGCCCGCTCATATTCCAGTAGTAGAGCGGGCTGGCCAGCACAATCACATCGCACTCCCGTACCGCTGGATAAATTTTGTCCATATCGTCCCTCTGGACACAGGGGAAATCCCTGCCGCTGTGACCGCCGAAACAGCCTTTGCAGCCGCGGATGTTCATGTTGTCCAGAAAAAATTCTGTTACAGTATGGCCGGCGCTTTCCGCCCCTTCGGTAAACGCCTTGACCAACGCGGAAGTGTTGCCTTTTTTACGGGGGCTGCCGTTGAGAATGACAATCTTCTTGGACACGGTATTCTTCCTCCTTAAAATTTTCCCGCCAGAGCCGCCGCTTGCATACAGCCGTCTGTCTTTTCAATATCGCCGGCTTTCAGAACGCCCGGAACAAGAACCTCGCCTACCATCTTCCATTTCATCAGCGCGGCGGAGCGTTCCACTGGAATACGCACTCCGTCAAAAACAGACATATCCTGTTCTTCACAGCAGGCGATAACCGCGCATTCCTTCCCCGCAATATCCTTCCCGCCTATCACAAAGGAGAACAGACGATCGATAACTCCTTTGATTTGAGCAGGGATGGAATACCAATATACCGGCATGGAGAACACCACCGCGTCGGCCTCCAGGATAGCGGGGGCGACCGTATTGAAACCGTCGTCAAAGGAACAGGGTTTTCCAGTTTTAAAACAAGCCTCGCAGGCCCGGCAGCCGCCCACATTGTTCAGAGCGGCGTCAAAGCGAACGACAGTATGGCCCTTAGCCTCCGCCGCTTGAATAAACGCCTCCGTCATGGCAAAACTATTGCCTTTCTTTCGAGGGCTCCCGGTGATAACAACAATCTTTTTGCTCATGTAAAGTACCTCCTGATTTTGCGGGCTTGAATTTTCCCGCTCCTGATAGTATCATTGTAGCAAGCGTCAGAGTAAAATCAAGTACGCACATAGAAGTGCGATACTTACCCGGAGGAAAGTATACTGTGAATAACCGCTGTATTTCTCAAGAACGCCTGAATGACACGGGTTTCAGCTATACCCTGTCTTTGATCAATGGCAAATACAAAATGACAATCCTTTATACCCTGATGGAATTTGAGGTTGTTCGGTTTAATGAAATGAAAAAATATATTGGGGAGATTTCCTATAAAACGCTGAGCTCCACGCTGAAAGAATTAGAAGCTGACAAGCTGGTACACAGGGAGGAATACCCACAAATTCCGCCCAAGGTCGAGTACAGCTTAACAAAGCGCGGAAAGTCCTTGATGCCTATTTTGGATGGAATGTGCGAATGGGGCGAACAAAATCGGATTTGACCGGCCAAGAGATATTGTCAAAAAAGCAGCGGAGATTGGCTACAATCTTCGCTGCTTTTGACGTTCAACGTTTGTGCGCTGGTATTAAAAAATATCATATTCCCAGCAATTTTTCTTAGATTTTTGTAGTTTTATCTATATCAAAGACATCACATAAATCTGGCAAGGGTTCTGGGGATCCCACAGGGCGGGAAAAACCTCAAATTCCTGGAATCCCAGGCTCAAATAAAACAGGTTGGTTTCGTCATAGTTTGGATACCGTCCCATTTGGACGGTTTTGACCTGCAAAAAGGAATATCCCTGCTGGACGGCGGCTTTTTTGGCTGCCAACGCCAGTTCCCGGCCGATTCCCTGCCGCCGGTATTGGGGCGCCACGCCCATGACGGCGATTTCCGCAGTATCCCGGCCCGTCTCCTTTAGACACAGAAACCCCGCCGCTTCCTCTCCCCGCCAGGCGGCCAAAAACAGTTGGTTTTCGCTGTCCAAAATATACTGCTCCCTGGCCTGGGGGATGGCGAACCAAGCGGGCAGCGCCTCTAAAATCCGGCGGGCGACACGACCCTTTTCCTGTTTATCCTCAATTTGCTCAATCCTCAGCTCAGTCATGAGATTCCTCCCAATCTTCCCATTTCTTCCGGCGTTTTTTCCGGGATTTCGCCCACAAAACGGCGCCCCAGCCCAGAGGCCAGGCCAGCAGATAGGCCCCTGCGGCGCCCATAATCAGAAGATATTTCCGCCGCAGGCCGCCCACATAGCTTTGAACGGTCAATGTTGAATCGACCGTAATATAAGTTCCCTCCGCCGGGATGCCCAACACCCTCCGCTCCGCCGGAAGTCCTTGCTCCACCGTCTTCCATCCAGAATCCTTGCCGGATGCCTGGACGCTCCACCGATAACCCGCCCCTTCGGTATCCCGGTAATAGACTTTGTACACGGTCTTTGTCGGGTTCATCCGCTGGGTTCGGCCTGAACTGTTGTTTTTCACCTGGGTCGGCAAGCATTCATACGGCACAAATGTATAAACGCCCCGATCCTCATATTGCTCCGGCGAACGCAACCCGGCCCACAGGCCGGCGCCGGCGACCAGGGCGGCCGCCGATAAAATCAGCAGCAGTGTCGCCGCTATGCGGAAAAACCCCTTGATTCGTTCCATACAAAGTTCACATCCCGCCGCTCGGCTTTTTCGCCAAAGCAAAAATTTCATCCATTTGATTATACCAGCTTTGCAGCCCGATGCAAAGCAAAAGAGGAAGCCTTATCGGCTTCCTCTTGGCATTTTTATTGCTCTTGCCTGGCCCGGCGGTAATTAATTACCAAAGTCTCCACCATCTCTCCCCATTGGGGGCAGGCTTTGGAAAAATACTCGACGCATTTTTCCACCACATAATCCGGCGCGGGATAGAGGTCGGCGGCGATATTGTCCGCCAGATGCTCCTGCTCCAGCTGGCTCATCTGCCGGAAGCGCTGGCCCGCCTGGGTAAAATCGTCCATTTTGCGGATGGGCGAGCGCATTTGCCGGCCCATAGAATATTGGGCGGTATAGGGCGGGCGCTGAGGCTTTTGCTGAGGCCCGCAGCCCAGAGTACAGCTGCTGGGATAATAATTCACCGTGCCCTTGCGGTAGCCCAGGCGCATGGCGCCGTCTTGCTGGTAATTGTCCGCCGGCTCCCGAGGCTGGTTCACCGGCAGCTGGGCAAAATTGGCCCCGATGCGATAGCGCTGGGCGTCGCCATAGGCGAAAATCCGGCCGTTGAGCAGCTTATCATCGGAAAACTCGATGCCGGGCACAATGTTTGCCGGACAGAAAGCCGCCTGCTCCACCTGGCAGAAGACATTTTCCGGGTTCCGGTTCAGCGTCAGCTCGCCCACCTTTTGCAGGGGAAACTGGTCCTCTGGCCACAGCTTGGTGACATCCAGCGGGTCGAAGGCCAGGGCCTCCCCGTCGCAAAGGGGCATCAGCTGCACGGCGAAATCCCACGAGGCCGTCTGCCCTTGTTCCAGAGTCTGATAAAGATCCAGCTTGGCAATATCCGGCGCCACGCCGGCCAGGTAAGCCGCCTCCTGCCGGTCGATGGTTTCCACCCCCTGGCGGGAGCGGAAGTGATAGCGCACATAGAACCGCTGGCCCTGGCTGTTGACCCAGACAAAGGTGTCCACGCCGAAGCCGTCCATCTTCCGATAGGATTTCATCGTGCCTTGGTCCGAGTAATAATATGTCACCATGTTGGTGGCTTCAGGGGTCTGGCTGTAATAATCCCACCACCGGACCTGGTTTTTGACGCCGGTATCCGGCGCGGGTTTGAGCGCATGGAGCAAATCCGGGAATTTGATGGCGTCCTGGACAAAAAACACCGGGAAATTGATGCCCACAATATCCAGATTGCCCTGTTCTGTGTAAAATTTCACGGCGAAGCCTCGAGGGTCCCGGACGGTGTCGGCGCTGCCCTTGTGCCCCGCCACTGTGGAAAACCGGACGAAGACCGGCGTCGTCTTGCCCTGCTGACCAAAGACCTCGGCTGTGGTATACTCCCCCATGGGGTTGGTGACCTGAAAACTGCCGAAGGCCCCGGCGCCGTTGGCGTGCACCACCCGTTCGGGGATCTTTTCCCGATCAAAATGGGCCATTTTTTCAAAGTAATAGGCGTCCTTCATCAGCACGGGGCCGTTTTCCCCCACTGTCAGCGAGTGATCGTCGTTCTGAACAGGCGCGCCCTGGTTGTCTGTGATGTACTGCGCGATGGTCTGGCAAGCCGGCGCCGGCGCCCGCTGGGGCAGCGGCTCGTAGGGCTGCTCCGCCGGGCAAAGGGCGGTTTCCGGCGGCTCTTCCATTTGTATGTCAATTTCGCCGAGTTCTTCTATCCATTCCTCCGTCTGCTCTTGGGAAGATTCTGCACATTCCGCCTCTTGGGCGATTTCCGCCGTCTCCGCCAGCGGGGGCTGACAGTCTTCTAATACGACCGTCGTCTCGACCTCCGCCGAGCATTCCGTTTGTTCCGCCGCCATAGGGCCCAGTTCCTGACCCAACAGAGGAACCGGCCGATTGCAGGGAGGCAGCGGGCCGGGGATGCAGCACGGAGGCGGCGGGCAGCAAGGCTGGCAGCAGCAGGAGCCGGCGTCCACTTCCGGCGTTGGGGGCTCCGGGTCGGGTAAAACCGGGGCTTCCTGCCGGGGAACGGGCGGCTGATAATAGCCGGGACCGCTCTGCCTGCCCCAGCCGCCGGGCCGCCCCCAGCCGGCGTTCTGCCCCGGGTTTCTGGCCGCGTACATTCGGCCGTTGGGGTTGTTATTTCTCATTGCGCAAGGCGCCTCCTTTATTTGTTGGCTCTGGCCCGGCCGCCTTCGGCGCAATACCGGGCTGATCCAATCTATGCCGGCCGGCGCAATTTTGCCCCAATCTCGCCGACGACGCAAAAAAAGACGCCAAGGGCAAAGCCTTGGCATCTTTATAGCCGCTCTTATTGATTCAGGTTGAACCAGGCGTTCAAGCCGGGATAATAGGCCACGTCCTCCAGCTCCTCCTCGATGCGCAGCAGCTGGTTGTATTTGGCCACCCGGTCTGTGCGACTGGGCGCGCCAGTTTTGATCTGGCCGGCGTTCAGGGCCACAGACAGGTCCGCGATGGTGGTGTCTTCCGTTTCGCCGGAGCGATGGGAAACCACGGCGGCATAACCGGCCCGGTTGGCCATCTGGATAGCCTCCAGCGTCTCGGTCAGGGTGCCGATTTGGTTGACTTTGATCAGGATGGCGTTGGCCACGCCCATCTTGATTCCCTTGGACAGCCGCTCGGTGTTGGTGACGAACAAGTCGTCGCCCACCAGCTGGATCTTGTCGCCCAAAGCGCTGGTCAGCATCTTCCAGCCCTCCCAGTCCTCTTCGCCCATGCCGTCTTCCAGGGAGATGATGGGGTATTTCTCCACAAATCCCTTCCACATTTTCACCATCTGCTGGCGAGTCATCTTCTTATTGGCCTTGGGCAGCAGATAATATCCGCCCTCGTCCTGCTGATACCACTCGGAAACGGCGGCGTCCATGGCGATCATGAAGTCCTTGCCCGGCTGGAAGCCGGCCTTTTCGATGGCCTCCACAATCACCTTCAGGGCGTCTTCGTCCTTTTTCAGGTTGGGGGCAAAACCGCCCTCGTCGCCCACAGAGGTGGCCAAACCCATGCCCTGGAGCACTTTTTTCAGCGTGTGGAAGACTTCGGCGCACCAGCGCAGGCCCTCGGCAAAGGAAGAAGCGCCCACAGGCATGACCATAAATTCCTGGATATCCACGTTGTTGGCCGCGTGAGCGCCGCCATTGAGGATATTCATCATGGGCACCGGCAGGGTCTTGGCGTTGCAGCCACCCATATACTGGTAAAGATTCATGCCCAGAGCCTCGGCGGCGCATTTGGCGCAGGCCAAAGAAGCGCCCAGAATGGCGTTGGCGCCCAGACGAGATTTATTGGGCGTGCCGTCCAGCTCGATGAGCATTTTATCGATCAGCGGCTGATCCAGAACATTCTGGCCCACCAGGCACTGGGCGATTTCTGTGTTGACGGCGGCCACGGCCTTTGTCACGCCCTTGCCCAGATAGCGGGTTTTGTCCTCATCCCGCAGCTCGCAGGCCTCAAAAATGCCGGTGGAAGCGCCGGAGGGCACGGCCGCCCGGCCCATAAACAGCTTGTTCTGCTCCGCTTCAACACCATATACTTCCACTTCAACTGTGGGATTGCCCCGGCTGTCCAGAATCTCCCGGCCCACTACGTCGGTGATTTCAATATACTTTCTCATTGGCGTTATTCCTCATTTCTTTTCATAAATATCCACAAATTATCCGCCCTCAGGCGGGCCGCAGCGTCTTGCGAACCAAAGCCGCAGGCGCCGCCGCGCCTCCGGACTATTGTATCCTGTTTTTGCGCCCTCGTCAATCAGCAGGGGGCTATTTTTCCAGCAAGCTGACGCCAGTCATCTCCGGGGGCTGAGGAAGGCCCAGCATCTGGAGCAGCGTGGGAGCGATATCGCAAAGGCGCCCCCCCTGACGCAGCTTGCCCTGCCAGCCCCATAGAATCAGCGGAACCTGATTGGTGGTGTGGGCGGTAAAGGGCTGGCCGTCGGGCCCGGCCATCTGCTCGGCGTTGCCATGGTCCGCGGTAATCAGAGCCGCGCCGCCCATCTTTTCCAGAGAATCCAGCACGCGGCCCAGACAGGTATCCACCGCCTCCGCCGCCTGAACGGCGGCGGGCAGCGCGCCGGTATGGCCCACCATATCGCAGTTGGCGAAATTCAGGATAATCAAATCATAGCCGCCGCCCTCAATCCGCCGGCAGACCTCTTCCGTCACCTCATAGGCGCTCATCTCGGGCTTCAAGTCAAAGGTCTCCACCTGGGGGGAGGGAATCAGCGCCCGGTCCTCTCCAGGAAACACCTTTTCCTCTCCGCCGTTGAAAAAGAAAGTCACATGGGCGTATTTCTCTGTTTCGGCAATGCGCAGCTGAGTCATGCCCGCTTCGCTGACCGCCTGGCCAAGGATGTTGTTCAGGATTTGGGGCTGAAACGCCACTTCCACACCGGGCATCTGCGCGTCGTACTGGGTGAAACACACAAAATAGGGGGCTATCAAGCCGCCCTCTCGGGCAAAGCCGTCAAAATCCGGGTCGGCGAAAGCCCGGGTGATCTGCCGGGCCCGGTCGGGCCGGAAATTGAAGAAAATCACGCTGTCCCGGCTTTCCACGCCGGCGCCAGGGCAGCAGACGGCTGGCTTGATAAATTCGTCGGTCTGCCCCGCTTGATAGCTGGACTGGACGGCCTGGGCCGCGCTTTCTGCCCGGGGCCCCTGGCCCAGCGCCAGGGCCTGATAGGCGGGCTCCATCCGGTCCCAATGCTTATCCCGGTCCATGGCGTAATAGCGGCCGCTGACTGTGGCGATTTTGCCAACGCCGATTTTTCCCATTTGCTCTTCCAGCTGACGGATATAGGCCGCGCCCGAGGCGGGCGGGGTGTCCCGGCCGTCCATAAAGCAATGAACATAGACCTTCTCCACCCCTTGGCGCTTGCACAGCTCCAACAGAGCATAAAGATGGGTATTATGGCTGTGTACGCCGCCGTCGGACAGCAAGCCCATCAGGTGGACGGCGCCGCCGGAAGCCTTGGCCCGGCGACAGGCCTCTGTCAGAACTGGGTTTTCAAAGAAATCCCCCTCTTCAATGGCCTTCGTGATGCGCGTCAGCTCCTGATAAACCACCCGGCCCGCGCCGATATTGGTGTGTCCCACCTCGCTGTTGCCCATCTGCCCCTGGGGCAGCCCCACATCCAGGCCCGAACAGCGGATCGGCTGCCAGGAGCATTGGGCCGTCAGCCCGTCCATCACCGGCGTTTTGGCCAAGGCAATGGCGTTGCAGTCCCCCGCCGGCGCCAGGCCGTATCCGTCTAAAATAATCAAAGCAATCGGTTTCTTCATAGCGTCTATTGTTACCCCGCCGGCCCAAACCGGCGAATATCCTTTCCTCAGTGTCGAGGCGGCCCGACGGCCGCAACCCGTTTCAGCTTAATCGATTCATCCGCCGCCCAGCCTACGGCCCTGTCCTTCGCTTGGCGCTGGCGGGGATCCCGCCAGGAAGCGCGAAAGAGGTCGGGGAAAGCTTAGTTTTCCCCGAGAAGCGGCGCCGGCATTGCCACAAATCTGCGTCCACAGATTTCTGGCTGTTTTCGCCGCAGCGAAAACTCTGCCTCTCTATTCTATTGGTTCGCCTGCTCGATAATCTGGACAAAGCCGTCGCAATCCAGAGAGGCGCCGCCGACGAGCCCGCCGTCCACGTCGGGCATAGAGAGAAGCTCGCCGGCGTTTTTGGGGTTCATGCTGCCTCCGTAAAGGATGGTGACCGACCGGGCGCAGCGGGCGCCATAAATCTCCCGGATGCACTCCCGGATGGCCCGGCCCACCTCGTCGGCCTGTTGGGCTGTGGCCGCGGCGCCGGCGCCGATGGCCCAGATGGGCTCATATGCCACCACCACCTTTTTCACGTCTTTGGCGTCCACGCCCCAAAAAACGGTCTTGACCTGCATCCGCACATAGTCCAGCGTCAGGTTCTTTTCCCGCTGGGCCATGGATTCGCCCACGCAGACAATGGGCCGCAGACCGCATTCCAGAGCGGCCCGGACCTTCTGGGAAACGCTTTCGTCCGTCTCTCCGAAGTACTGGCGGCGCTCGGAATGGCCCACCACCACATATTTGACTCCCAGGGCCCGGAGCATCTGACCGGAAACCTCCCCAGTGTAAGCGCCGCCGGGCTCATGGTGCATATTTTGGGCGGCGATATCCACCCGGGTGTTTTTGGCGGCTTTCACCGCCGCAGGCAAATCGATATACGGGGCGCACAGCACAATATCGCACCATTTGGCCCGGGCCGCGTGGGGTTTGAGCTGGGCGATAAAATCCTTGGTTTCCGCCGGCGTCTTGTTCATTTTCCAGTTTCCGGCGATAATAGTTTTGCGGTAACGTCTGTTCATAACAGTCCCTTGTCCTCTTCTTTTCAGCCGGAAAGGCCGGCTTTATTCGTCGGAATCCATCAGGCAGGCGATGCCGGGCAGCTCTTTGCCCTCGATCAGCTCCAAAGAAGCGCCGCCGCCGGTGGAAATATGCGTCACTCTGTCCGAAAAGCCCAGCTGCTCGATGGCCGCCGCGCTGTCTCCGCCGCCGATGATGGACACCGCCCCCGATTCCGCCACGGCCCGGGCGATTTCCCGGGTGCTGGTAGCGAACTGCTCGAATTCAAACACGCCCAAAGGCCCGTTCCACACCACTGTGCCAGCGCCCTTCAGGTATTTTTTGAATTTTTCAATGGTCTTGGGGCCCATGTCCATGCCGCCCATATTGTCCGGCACTTGCCGGCTGGGCACGATATGGGGCTGGGCGTCGGCCGCGAATTCCTCCGTCGCCACCAAGTCGTCGGGCAGCGCCAGGCGGACGTTTTCCTCCATGCCCCGCATCAGGATGTCGGCGGCCAGATCCAGCTTGTCCAGCTCGCAGGGTGATTTCCCCAATTTGCCGCTGAGCGCCCGCAGGAAGGTATAGCTCATAGCGCCGCCGATGATGACGGTGTCGCACTGGTCGATCAAGGCGTTGACCACCCCGATTTTATCCGAAACCTTGGCGCCGCCGGTGATAGCCACAAAGGGCCGGGCTGGGTTCGTCAGCGCTTTGCCGATGACGGAGATCTCCTTTTCAATCAGAAAGCCGCAGACCGCGGGCAGATAGGCGGCCACGCCGGCGGTGGAACTGTGGGCCCGGTGGGAGGTGCCGAAAGCGTCGTTGACGTATACGTCCGCATAGGAAGCCAGCTTCTGAGAAAAAACAGGGTCGTTTTTCTCCTCCTCCTTGTGGAACCGGACGTTTTCCAGCATCACAATCTCGCCGGGCTGGATTTCAGCGCACAGGCGGTCGGCGTCTGGACCGATCACGTCCTGGGCCAGAGAAACGGGGAGCTTGAGCAGCTCGGCAAGGCGCTTGGCCACTGGGGCCAGCGTATACTTGGGGTTCGCCTGGCCCTTGGGCCGGCCCAAGTGGGATACAACGATGACGGCGGCGCCGCTGGTGATCAGATACCGCAGCGTGGGCAAAGCGCCCTGAATACGCCGCTCATCTGTCAAATGACCGTTTTCATCGATTGGGGTGTTGAAATCGCAGCGGATCAAAACCTTCTTGCCCCGCACATCGATGTCGCGCACGGTCTTTTTGTTGAAATTCATCACGATAATCCCTCTTCTCCGGCAACAATCAGAAATATTTAAGTTGCGCTCGATCCTAAGCCGCAGCTGCCGGTTGCGGCGCAAATGCCAAAAAAAGAAAAAAGACCCCCTCCGGGCCGCTTTTTTGGCCGTATTTTCTTATTCCATCCCTCTTTTCCTGTTTATTGTACGGTATTTTTCCGGCAAGTTCAAGGGCTGTTTGGCTTTTTTCCCGAGGAAAACGATAGTTCCCGGCCATTTTTTCCAAAAATCGCAGGGAGGCAAAGATCCCCGTCGGCCCCTCCCCATCTGGCGGGAGCGTCCGCCCTCCTTCCGCGCCTGCCCGCCGCCCCAATCAAAGCCTTTGGCAAGAGCTTCAGAAGGGCTTTCGCCCATCAATTCCCTTTGATTATAAAAATAGAAAAATCAACACAGTGGAAATCCCGGCCACGCCGATGCTGACGCCGCTCATAGCCCCTTCCAACTCGCCCATCTCCAAGGCCTTGGTCGTCCCGATGGCGTGGCTGCTGGTCCCGATGGCCACGCCCCGGCACACCGGATCCTCCACCCGAAAGAGTTTCACCAGCAGCGGCGCCAGGATAGCCCCCAAAATACCGGTGAAAATGACGGCGGCCACCGTCACGGCGGGAATGCCCCCAGCCTGGGCGGAAAGTTCCATGGCAATGGGGGTGGTGACGGATTTGGGCAGCAGGGTGGCCGTCAACCGTTGGTCCAGCCGAAACAGCCGGCACAGGGCGAAGACGCTGGCCACAGAGGCGCAGGAGCCGGCAAAGCAGCCAAATACCACCGGCAGCAGATGGCGGCGCAGCTGCTTGATCTGCCGGTACATGGACAGCGCCAAAGCCGCCGTGGCCGGCGCCAGCATCAGGCCGACGACCTGCCCCCCCTGTTGATAGGCGGACAGGGGGATGTCAAACGCCTGTAACGTCGCCACAATCAGCGCCACGGCAATCAGCAACGGGTTGCACAGGGGCGAGCCGGTCTTTTTATTGAGCCAAAGCCCTGCCCGATAGGCGAATACAGACAGCACGACGCCGAACAGCGGCGAATTCCAAAGGGCCTCCATCAGCTCCGCCCCCCTTTCCATTTCTTTTGCAGGGCCATGACGCCCCGGGCCGCCAGCGCGGCGGCAAAAAAAGTCGCTACAGTGGTCAAGGCGCAGACGGCAAAAAACGCCCCCAAGGCGCCCTTCAGCGCGTCAATATTTTCCAAAATCCCCACGCCGGCGGGGATGAAGAAAAAGGCCATATTTTTGAGCAGAAAATCCCCGGCCTGCTGTATTTGGGCCGGTTTCAGCCCCTTTGCGCACAGCAGGACGAACAGCGCCGCCATGGCGGCGACGCTGGCCGGAAAGGGAAAAGGCAGCAAGGCGGCCGCGCCCTCCCCCAGCAAACAGATCCCCAGCAGGATTCCAATTTGTTTCAATACGTCCACAGGTAAACCTCTCTTTCCGCCGCCCCTTCGGCGGCAAAGCGTCGCTTTTATTTTATCACCTTTCTTCTCGGGGCGAAAGAGGCCCCGCGGACAAAAGTTGATTCCGCCGCCCTTTTGCGGTATAATGAAATAAAGAGCGGCGCCCGCTTTTGCCGGTCACAGGTAGGCCGCTCTCTTCTATTTAGAAATTTTCCCTTGACGATGACGATTTGGAGGATCGATAGTTCATGAGCTTCTTGCACTCCCTGAAAAAAATATGGACAGGCTCTGAGGAGGCCCAGGAAACCCAGCCCGCCGCGCTTCCCCAAGCGGCCGAAGCAGAACAGGCGGTCCCCCAGCCTTCGGCCGCCCAGCCGGCGGCAGAGACTTCTATCCAGCCGCCGCCCCCTGCCTCTTTGCCGGAAAACCGCCCCCAAGCCCCTTATGAACAGCAGATTATGGAGCGGCGATCCTGTTATGCCCAGTTGGTAGACAAAATTTCCAAGGTCTACAATGCGCTTCGGGGCCAGGACGCCTTTGAAAGCCCGGATATCGACCAGCTGCTGCTGTTGTGCAACCAAGCCATCGCCCTGCGCAAAGAGCTGCTGCCCTCCCTGGCGCCCAGCGACTGGATTTATCCCCACGGCGAGGCTTACAAACGGTTGGCCATGGCTCTGGAAAAACGGGGGGATTACCAAGGAGCGGCGGAAATTTGCCTGATGGCCCTGCGAGACGGCGCTGTCAACGACGGCTCTCAAACCGGCATGGCGGGCCGTATGGCCCGGATGCTCAAAAAGGCAAAATCCTCCCCCACCCCGGAAATGAAACAATACCTGCAAAAACGGCGGCCCGCCCCAACGGAAAAATCCCTGCCCAAGGCCGCCGGCGGCGAGAGTTGAGGCAAAAGCCAGGCGGGCTTTTGGTCGTCTGCAAGAAAGGAGGACGCTATGAAATCCATTTTCAAAAAATTCGTTTTCCTTCTGTTCTTCTCCGCCTATCTGTCCCTGGTTTTCTTTTTCGCTCAGAGAGAGGAAGTGGAAATCGATTCTCAGGGGCAGGCGCTGCTCCAGGCCCTCCAATCCCCGGAGGCTGTGGACGTTTCCCAACAAGGGCGCCGCTATAGTCTGCGCCAAGTGGGCTTCGACCCGGAAAACCCCCAGGCCCGCTGCGTGAATTACGCCTTTTTCCAAGCCGAAGGCTCCGACCAGAGAGGAGGCTATGACACGCTGGGCTTCGAGTCCTCCGTCTATTTTGCCGGCGCCCCGGAACGGGTGGAGTCCATCCGCCTCTCCTACCGTACCGCCTTTTTGTTTTGTTATGAATCCCAGTCCTCTTTTTCCGTTTCCCTTCTCAATCATCGGTTTTTCCGGCCCTTGCTGACCCGGCGTCTCCAATATGGCGTCCATCAGTTTGAAAATGAATCTACCTTTAACCTCTCAAAAGCCCCAGGCTATCCGCCGGTTTTCAAGGTCTACGGCCCCGACTCAAACGCTGTGAACGCAGACATCCGCGGCGGAATCGTCGTGGGCGGCCTGTCCCAGATCTCCGGCGAAATCCGCTGCAAAGACGGCGCCGTCTATCGCCCGGAAACCAGCGCGGCCTTTTCGGTCGATTGTTATAGCCAAAGCGTTTCAAAGAGGCGCAATCTCTTTTGAGCCTGCCGGATGAAAAAGCGCTTTCGCTCTTTTATCTGCGTCGGCCATATCCTGACAGACGCAAAAAAGCAGTCCCCAAGGGACTGCTTTTTTCATGCAAACCAAGTTCGGAGCGGCTTCTTTTACCGGCGGGGCAGAGAGATCGTCATGCCGTTGAGCATCCGTATTAGGGACATCCCCAAAACGACCAACAAACACAAGATAGCCAACGTCATCCAGACCCGGTGCCGCCGCTCCTTTTTCAGGCAGACTGCGCCGATCAGCAGCAGCGCGGCGCCCAGCGCCAGCGGGATCAGCTCCATGATTTAGTTGATTTCAACCTTTTCGGCCTGCTCGGGGAAGAAATCATTGTCCATGTCGTAGATATTGTGGGTGGTGGAATCCCGCAGCACCCGGCCTTCCAGCGAATAGCAGCGGATAAAGCGCTTGCCGTCCACAGTGGTCCAGTTTTCGGCGTCCCAAGTCAAGTATCCGTCGCCGTCCGTGCGCTTTTCGGCAAATTTCAGGTCGATCTGCCGGTTGTTCAGCATCAGGTCGACGAGCCCTTTGCGGTCCACCTCAATTTCCTGCTTGTGAATCATATCATATGCTTTCATTGGTTGTTCCTCCTTTATGTTGCTCCGAAAAATCTCTTGTCGCCGGGGCCTTGCCCTATGTTTCAGTTCCGACGGTTGGCCGCCCTATGGATTCACGCTCTATTCCGCCTTCATCTTATCCAAAGCCGCTTCCCATTCGGCCTGGCGGAAACCCAGAAGCACAAAATCCCGGCCCTCCAAGACGGGGCGTTTGACCAGCATCCCATTTGAGCCCAGCAGTTCATATTGCTCCTCCTGGCTCATGTGAGGCAGCTTGTCTTTCAGCTCCATTTCCCGATAGAGCTGGCCGCTGGTATTGAAAAATTTCTTCAGCGGCAAGCCGCTTTTTTCATGAAGCTGGGCAATCTCCTGAGCCGAGGGATTCTGCTCCTTAATGGGCCGCAGCTGGCATTGGACGCCTTGGCCGTCCAGCCAGGCTTTGGCCTTGCGGCAGGTGGAGCATTTTTCATACCAAATCAACGTCATGGCCTTCCCTCCTTTTCGCCGCCCCGGTTCCAGGGCAAGTCGATCTTTTTCAAATCAATGATGCGCTGGTTGGCGCTGCCCCGGAAAAGCAAATCCAGATCTCTCTGCTCTTCCAGATAGGGCCCGTCCACCAAAATATCGCACAAACTCAGCAGCCGGCCCACAGCCGGGCGGGTTTGGGCCAACTCCAGCAGCTGCTCCAGAGTATAGCCGGAATAGACCATGATATCCTTGCCCAAAGCCCGCAGCCGCTCCGCCAGAGGGCACAGGGCCTCGGGCTGGGCGAAGGGCTCCCCGCCGGAAAAGGTGACGCCTTGCAGCAGGGGGTCCTCGGCCACTTCCCGGACAATTTGGTCGATATCCGCCTCGAACCCCCCCTCAAACGGATGGGTTTGGGGGTTCTGGCAGCCGGGGCATCGGTGGGGGCAGCCCTGGGTGAACACCACGTATCGCAGGCCCGGCCCGTCCACAATGGATTCGGGAGTCAGGCCGCTGAGCCGCAGCGGCTTACAGGCCATGCTTGACTCTGTCCCGCTCTTCCGCCCGCTTGGCGTTGTTAAACCGGTCGGTGGTGCCCACCAGATAGCCGGTAATCCGGCGGATGCGCTCAAATTTGACGCCTTCGCCCACTGTGTTCCCGTTTTTTTGCACAACTTTCAGATCTGTCATGTTCCGTACTCCCTTTCCTTTTTGTAATCTATCGAAATTCTTCGCCGTAATTCATGGTAGTATATGAGTTCATTCCAGCCCGTAAAACTTGGGCATTCCAGGGAATTTTTTGCGCAGTTCCCGCAGCTTTTCCAAGGGCACGCCTTCTCCCTCCCGGCGGCCGCAGCGGGGGCACGCGTCGCCGATGACGCCGGTATAGCCGCAGACAGGATCTCGGTCCACCGGGTGGTTTACCGAGCCGTAGCCCACCCCGGCTTCCTTCATGCAGCGGATCACCGCTTCAAAGGCCTCGGGGTTTTTGCAGACGTCGCCGTCCAGCTCCACATAGCTGATGTGGCCCGCGTTGGTCAGGGCGTGATAAGGGGCCTCCAATTGAATTTTCTCAAAGGCCCGGATGTCGTAATAGACAGGCACATGGAAGGAATTTGTATAATAATCCCGGTCGGTGACGCCGGGGATTTCGCCGTAGATCTTTTTATCAATCCGCACGAACCGGCCGGAAAGGCCCTCGGCGGGGGTGGCCAGCAGAGTGAAGTTTAGCCCGGTCTTTTTGGCCTCCTGGTCCATTCGCCGCCGCATATGGCCGATAATCTCCAGGCCCAGCCGCTGGCTGGCGGGGCTCTGGCCGTGGTGTTTCCCGGTCAAGGCGGTCAGCGTTTCCGCCAAACCGATGAAGCCCACGCTCAACGTGCCGTGTTTGAGCACTTCGCCCACAGAATCGTCGATATCCAGGGTGTCGCTGTCAATCCAAACCCCCTGCCCCATCAGGAAGGGGTAATTGCGGCACTTTTTAGCCGCCTGGATTTTGAACCGATGGAGCAGCTGACGGATCACCAGGTCGATTTTTTCGTCCAGCAGCTGGTAGAAGCGGTCTAAATCCCCTTTGGCCTCGATGCCGATGCGGGGCAGGTTGACGGAGGTAAAACTCAGGTTGCCCCGGCCGCAGGTGCTCTCCCTGCTGGGGTCGTAAACGTTGCCCATCACCCGGGTGCGGCAGCCCATATAGGCCACCTCGCTGTTGTAATCGCCGGGTTTGTAATATTGCAGGTTGAAAGGGGCGTCCAAAAAGCTGAAATTGGGGAAAAGCCGCTTGGCCGAAGTGCGGATGGCCAGCTGGAACAGGTCGTAATTGGGGTCCTGAGGGTTGTAGTTGACCCCCTCCTTGACTTTGAAAATCTGCACCGGGAAAATGGGGGTTTCCCCATTGCCCAAGCCCGCTTCTGTGGCCAGCAGCAGGTTGCGCACGACCATCCGCCCCTCGGGGGAAGTGTCCGTGCCGTAATTCACCGAGCTGAAGGGCACTTGGGCGCCGGCCCGGGAATTCATGGTGTTCAGGTTGTGAACCAGGGCCTCCATGGCCTGATAAGCGGAGCGGTCGGTTTCAGCCAGGGCGGTTTCCACCGAGCGCCGATGGGCCAGCCGGGCCGCCGCCAGGTCGATTCCCGTCAATTCGGGCCGGGAGGCCAGCCAGGGGGCTATTTTTCCCCCATAGGCTTCCTGGCTGCTCATAGCGATATCCAGCCCAACCTGCTCTTTGGCCTGGGCTGCGATCTCCTGCCCCGCGCCGTATTCCAGGCCCCAGCAGGCGTTGAGATATTGGCCCAGGGCCTTGAAATACTCCTTGCGGAAAGTCTTGGCCACGCCGGGGGCCATGGAGAAATCGAAGTTGGGCACGGCCTGTCCGCCGTGCATTTCATTTTGATTGGCCTGGATGGCGATGCACCCCAGAGCCGAATAGCTGAGAATGCTCTCCGGCTCCCGCAGATAGCCGTGGCCGGTGGAAAAGCCGTCTTTGAAGAGCTTGAGCAAATCGATCTGGCAGCAGGTGGCCGTCAGCATATAAAAATCCTTGTCGTGGATATGGATATCGCCGTTGATATGGGCGGCGGCCACGTCCCGCGGCAGGATGTAGTTGTCTACAAAATATTTGGCGCCCTCCGAGCCGTATTTCAGCATGGTGCCCATGGCGGTGTCCGCGTCGATATTGGCGTTTTCCCGCTTCATATCGGCGTCGGCGGCATAGGAGAACGTCAGCTCCTTGTAAATCTCCATCAGGTCGGTTTGGCTCTGCCGGATCTTGGCGTGCTCGGCCCGATAGAGGATATAGGCCTTGGAAGTCTTGGCGTATCCGGCCCGGATCAGCGTCTCCTCCACCAAGTCCTGAACCTGCTCCACCGAGGGGATGCGCCCTTGGGGAATGGAGCGAACCGCCCGCCGGGTCAGCTCGTCCAGCGCCGCCGGAGGCAGCGCCTCGTTCTGGGCGGCCACGTTGGCCTTGCGGATGGCCTCCCGGATTTTATTGGAGTCAAAGGGCGCGATATCGCCGCTCCGCTTGCGGATGGAAACCGGGCCGGCCCAATCCCGCCCGCCCTGGGAGGGCCTGTTGATTTTTACAGCGATCCGTTTGCCGCCAGACATTGAAAAACCTCCTTCGCATAGAAAAACCCCAGCGCAAAGCCGGGCTTTCCAAAGGGCGCAAGGGAACAAAGCGCCGCGCCCATTCCCTTGTGCTTCGCGCCGGCCAGCCACAACATCTTGTGCCCGGCCGTTTTTAATCTGTATATATAGTACCGCGCCCCCAGAAAAAATGCAAGGGGCATTTGCTTGTCAAGCCCCCCTCCAAAGGGGCGAATTCCGCCGCCGAACGCCGCCTCCCCTTGCGTCTCAAGGGCTGGGGGAAAGGGCGAAAAAGTTGCACAAATTTTCGTCAAAATTTTGTGCAAGTTTTTATTTGGGTTTTTACTTCTACCCTCTGTAAACCCCGCTGGCAGTCAATACAATCCGGCGCGGCAGATGAGGATATCATTCCCAAAAAGAAGCGGCGCGGTCTTTCCCGCGCCGCTTCGGCTGGTTTCGTCTGGCCGGGGTCCGTCGCCCCCTATTGCTTGGTCGCGACGATCACCCGGATGCGGCCGCCGGCGGCGCCGCCCTGGTCGTAATAGCCCGTCAGGTTATACCCTTGGGAAACGGCGGAGACGTTGGATTGGTCGTAGGTCCGGTTCGTGCGGATATAGACCTGTACGTCGTCGGCCAGCTGATAGCGCTGGTTGCCCGCCATAGCGTAGAGCTGGGAAAGGGCGGTCAGCCGGACTTCCGGCAGATTGCGCATGGATTTGACGGCGCGGTCGTCGTCATAGACAAATTGGGCGGGTCCGACCTTCACATTGTACAGCTTGTTGCCGCTGACGACCCCTTCCACGCCCCGGATCAAGGTTTTATAGGTCCCGCTGATGGTCCAGCTCTGAACGCCGGAGTCAGGGTCTGAAATGGTCTGATCCACCTCCGAAGCGCTGGTAATGACGCCGTAACTGCCCAAATCGCCGGTGGCGTTGTTGAGAATCAAATGGCTGACCCGCCCTGAAGCGTCCAGGGCGTAATAGCGCACGTCTGTGGATTTCAGCGAAGCGCCGGCCAAGCGGGAGGGATAAATCACCTTGGTCTGGCCCTCCTTGTCGCTGTCGATGATCTGAACGCCTTCCGCCAGCGTCAGCTGGCCGACGCTCTTGCCGTCGCTACTGACGTTGCCGCTGAAGCTTTTACCCGCCAGGCCCTTGAGGGTAGTTTTCCCATCTTCCACGGCGGCGTATACCAGGTCGCCGGCGCTGAACTTCGTGCTTCCGCTGTCAAATTCCATCACAGCGCCGTCTGTGCAGGATATTTTGGCCATGTTCCGGGTGCGGCTCTGGCCGGCGGCGTCCTGATAGGTCTGGCTGGAGGTGGAAACCACCACGCCGTAATGCTGGCCCGCCGCGGTTTCCGCCTTCTGCACGCCCACCGCCTGGCCGTCCAGGCCCAGCAGCAGGGTCACCGTGTCTCCAATAGAAAATTGGCCCATGTCGGAAAGGGCGTAGGAGGCCTCCGAAGAGCCCACGCCGTACTGGTTGCCCGCCACCGTCACCGCCGTAGGCGCCGCGGTGCCCGGGGAGGCGGCGGTATAAAGGCCCGTCGCCCGGTTGTGGTAGATCCACACGGTTTTCAGGTTGGCGTTGTAATAATAGACGTCGTATGCCTGAGCGTCCTCCAGCTGGGCCTGGGCGCCGTTGAGATAGACGGCGATTTTGCCGTCAAAGGGCAGGTTCAAGCCGCCGGCTTCCGCGATAAAGGGGCCCTCCATGTTGCTGGAAACCAGGCTGGCGTAATCCAGCTTGCCGTCCTGGCCCAGCTGATACCCCAGGACAGAGCCGTAATACTGCCCTTCCTTGGTTTTGGATTCCATCAAGTTGTAGAAAATATTCATACAGTCGCCCCGGGTCAGGTATTCCCCTTGGCCCCGGCGGACGCCGTCGCCCAGGCCCAGAGCCCGGTATTTGGAAAGCTGCGCGTCGGGATAGGCGCCGGTCAGGTCCGCCGGGCCGTAACCCAGCAGCCGCAGCAGGGCGGCGGCGCATTCCTCCGTGCGGATATTCTCATTGGGGCGGAAGGTTCCGTCGGTATACCCGTTGACCCAGCCGTTGTCCGCCGCCAGCTTGACATAGCCCGCGGCCCAATGATCCCGCGTCACGTCCCGGAAAGGGGAGACGCCGGAAGTCTGGCCCACGCTGTCTTTATAAGAGGAGGCGGCTACCATCATCTTGGCGAATTGAGCTCTGGTCACCAGTCCTTCCAAATTCATATCGCCGTTTTCATCGCCGTTCATCACCCCCAGCAGGCGGACGGCCTGCTCCACCGTGGCCTGGGGCTGTTCCGCCGCCAGGGCCGGCGCCCCCAGGCCGGCCAGCATCCCGCCGGCCAGCAGAGCCGCAATAAACCGTTTCATTTCTTTTATTCCTCCCTGTTTTTTCAATCAATCATAGCGCAGCGCGTCGATGGGGTTGAGACGGGCCGCCTTGCGGGCGGGCAGATATCCGAAAAATATGCCGATGCCCGCCGAGATGCCGAAAGCCGTCAACACCGAGTTCATCGTGGGGACGACGGACATCTCCTGCTGCAATCCGGCCGCAATCATGGCGCTGGCCACAGCCGACAGGCCGTAGCCCATGGCGATGCCCAGCAGGCCGCCGATGGCGCTGGTGGCGCCGGCTTCGATGATAAACTGCATCATGATATGGCGGCGCTTGGCGCCCAAAGCCTTGCGGATGCCGATTTCCCGGGTCCGCTCGGTGACGGAAACAAGCATGATATTCATAATGCCGATGCCGCCCACCACCAGGGATATGGCGGCGATGGCCGTTAAAATGGCTACCGTCACGTTCATCATGGCGTTCAGCTGGTCCATCATCTCCGTGGCGCTCTGGACGTAGAAATAGCTTTCATCCCCATAAATTTCTAACAACTTGGCTCGAATGACGTTGGTGGCGGGGATCGCCGCGTCCTCGGAGGCGGCGGAAAAATAATACATACCGAAATTCCCCTGCCCCGCCAGCTTGCCGGCCACTGTGTAGGGCATGAAAATGGAATTGTCCGGGCTGTGTTCCGTGCCGTCGCCTTTCTGTTTCATCACGCCCACGATGGAGAAGGGCGCCCCCATCACCTTGACGGTCTTGCCCAACCCGTCGCCGGCAAAATAAGTGTCGTTGATATAGCTGCCGACGACGCAGACGTTGGACCGGCGCAGGATATCCACATACTGCAGATATCGGCCCTGCTCCACCTCGTCCCGGTTGATTTTGGCGTAATCCTCGCTGACGCCGGTGACTTGGGCGCTGCTCAAAAACTCATTGCCCACTTTGGCGCCGCCCAGCGACACCATGGGGGAAACCATGCTCAACAGATCCGGATGTTCCTCCGCCAGCTGATACATATCCTCCTCAGACACTGTGCGGGTGTCTCCAGGGCTCCAGGTCTGGACGCCGATGAGGTTGACGCCCATGCTGTCAAAAGTCTCCCGCATATAGACCTGCATTCCATTGCCCAGGCCCACGATGACGATAACCGCCGCCACGCCGATGATGATGCCCAGCATAGTCAGCACGCTCCGAATCTTGTTGGACAAGATGCTTTTAATGGCCATGCGGAGGGATTGGGTAACGTTCATAGCGCCGCCTCCTCTGGGTTGACCACGGCCTGATTGCCGTCCGCCGGGCCGTCGTAGACTACTTTGCCGTCTTCCAGCCGGATAATGCGCTGGGCCTGCCGGGCGATGGAATTGTCGTGGGTGATCAGCACGATGGTATTGCCCTCGTTGTGCAGCTCCTGCAAAAGCCCCAGCACGTCCCGGCCCGTCCGGGAATCCAGGGCGCCTGTGGGTTCGTCTGCCAAAATCACCGAAGGGGCGCCGGCCAAAGCCCGGGCGATGGACACCCGCTGCTGCTGGCCGCCGGAGAGCTGGGAGGGCTTGTGTTTCAATTTATCCCCCAGGCCCACCCGCTCCAGCACCTGCCGGGCCCGGGCGGCCCGCTGGCGCTTGGGGGCTCCGGCGTACATCAGCGAAACCTCCACATTTTCCAGCAGGTTCAGCTTGGGCAGCAGGTTGTATTGCTGAAAGATGAACCCCAAGGTCTTGTTGCGGATATCGGCCAGCTGGTCGTCCTTCATTTGGCCCACGTCCTGGCCCTTGAGCAGGTATTGGCCGTGGGTGGGCACGTCCAGGCAGCCGATGATATTCATACAGGTGGATTTGCCCGAACCGGACTGGCCCACAATGGCCACAAACTCTCCCTGGTCGATTTTCATGGAAATGCCGTCTGCAGCCCGCACCTGCGTATCGCCCATCTGGTAGATTTTATATACGTTCCGAAATTCAATCAAAGGGGCCATTGTTCATCACCCCACTACTACCGTCATTCCGCCCGTCATAGGCGTCATAGGATCCAAATTGGCGGGGTCGATGGCCAAAATCTCCCCTTCTTCCACGCCGCTGACGATTTCGATATACGTCTTGTCGCTGAGGCCCAGCTCCACCTGGCGGTATTCATAGCCGGCGGGAGCGCCGTCTTCCGAGGGCTCCATATCCTTCTCTTTCCGGCCCTTTTCCGGCTGGGCCGCTTCCGGCTTTTTCACCAGCACCCGGTTGCCCCGGGCCACGGCGCCCACCGGCGCGGACAGCACGTTTTCCCGGGTTTCCACCTGGATGCTGGCGTCCACGTTCATGCCGGGCAGCAGGCCCTCGTATTCGTCAATGCGCACAGTCACAGGATAGGAGGTGACGCCGTTGTTGGACGTGCCGTTGATATTGATTTTCGTCACCACGCCGGTATACGTCTTTCCCTCCACGGCGTCGGCGGTAATCTGCACAGTCTGCCCCTCTTTGACTTTTCTGATATCCAGCTCATCCACATTCATAGTCATTTTCAGGTAGGACAGGTCGAAGACGGTGCATAGGGTCTTGCCCACTTCCAGCTTGTCGCCGGCCTTGTAATTCTTTTCGATAATCGTGCCCGAGATAGGGGATGTAATCACATAGTCCCCCAGCTGGTCGGTCTGTCCTTCCAGGGCCAGCTGAGCACTGCGGACGGCGTCCTGGCTGTTTTTGATCTGATCCTCCAGGTCCTTGCTGTAAAGCTGGACCAGAAGCTGGTCCTGATAGACCTGGTCGCCCTCCTGGGCGTAAATGGTCTGAACGTCGCCGCCCAACGTCGCCACCACCGGGGCCTCGTCGGCGTAATCAAAGGTCCCGCCGCTGTTGCAGGCGGCGCCGCCGATAACGGCTGTGGCGCTCTGCCCGCTGGCGATGGCGCCGGGGTTGGCCACGTCGACGGTAATCTGGCGGACGGTCTGGCCGCCGGCCAGAGCCTGGCTGGCGCCCACCACAGAAACCGTGCCTTCCAATGTTTCAAAGGAGCCGTCCAGCGTCACCAAAGCCGGTTGGCCGACGAAAAATCCGGCGGCGTCGGTTTCGTTGAAGGGCAGAGTCAGCCGCATGGTCCCGCTATTGCGCACCACGCCGATCTGCTGGCCCGCCGCCACCGTATCCCCCTCTTTGACGTCCAGGGAAATCAGCTGGCCGGCCCGGGGCGCCTTGATTTGCAGGTCTTCCCGTTTCTCCACCGCTTGGCTGTAGCCCCGCTGGCTCTGCTGAAGGGAAAGCTGGGATTGCTCCAGGCTGTGGGTGACGGTGGCGTGGTCCACCTGATACAAAGCGTCTCCCTTTTGCACCATATCCCCCTCCTCGAAGGGGGCCTCCAAAATATCGCCGGAGACCAGGGTCGTCATCACATAGCTCTCCGCCGGCGCCAGCGAACCGCTGCCCGTCAGCGTCTCGGTGATCGTCCGCTTTTCCAGCGACACTTCCTCATATTGAACGCCCAGATTGGCCTGGCCGTCCTGCTTATCGCCCCGCAGGTTGAAATAGGCGAACGCCAGCGCCAGGACTGCCAACCCTGCCGCCAGCCGCTTGATCAGCTTGCGCCGTCTGTTTTTCTTTCCGATATCCGGCAAATCCAAGGGGGATGGGTCTGGCTGAGGGGCTGGAGAAGCCGCGGCTTGAGGCGCGGCGTTTTCTTTGGCTTCGGCCTGGGCTTCCGCCTGTTTCTCCTTCGTTTGGTTCATTCCGAGTTCATTCCTCTCTTCTGCGTAATATCCCGGCCCGTCGGGGCCGCTTCCGCGTTCCGTGCCCCTATCATATCACATTCGGGCCGGGCAAAAAACCTCCGGCCATTACGTTTTTATGATGATTTTGTGAACAGCCGTTGAATTTTTCGGCCTTCCCGCGCCAAATCCCAGGGCGCTTCTTTTGAAATATTTTACTTTTGATGTTCCTCTCTTTTCTCTTCCGCCTTTGGCTCCCAAGCGCTCAGGCCCCTTTCCCAGAGGGCGGCGAAGCGTTTAGCCGCTAAACTTTTTTGCCTCGGCGCATGGACAGCGGCGAAAAATTGTACTATACTATTTCCATAATAGAATCCAGAAAAGGAGTGAGGAAAGCCGCGGGAGCCGCGGCGTATTATGGAAACCAAGCAAAAACTTCAGCCCTCCCTGGCCTTGGACCTGGTGGAGCCTGGCAGCGACCAACATATGGTGGCGGCCAAAAAAACCGCCGAAAAGCTGCCGGAGGGCGTCACGTCCAAGATGATGTATCGGGACGTCGTTCGCATCGCCTGGCCCTCCTTCATCGAGCTGACCCTGACCCAGCTGGCCTCTATGGTGGACCTGATGATGGTGGGGCAGCTGGGCGCCGCCGCTCTGGCCGGCGTGGGCCTGACCACCCAGCCCAAATTCTTGATGATGACCATGTTCATGGCCATGAACGTGGGCGCCACCGCCCTGGTGGCCCGCAACAAGGGCGCCGGCAACCGGGAGCGGGCCAACCTGATTATGCGGCAGGCCATGATGCTCACCTTCGCGCTTTCCATCTTGGGCGGCATCCTGGTCTTCGCTTTCGCCGAGCCTTTGGTCTCCTTCATGAGTTCAGGGGCCAAGGACGCCGCCACCCTGGCCAACGGCACGATCTATCTGCGCATCCAAGCCCTGGGCATTGTGACGGTAGCCGTCACCAGCACCATCACCGCCTCCCTGCGGGGCGCGGGCAACAGCCGCACCGCCATGTATTACAACCTGACGGCCAACGTCGTCAACGTAATTTTCAACTACCTGCTGATCTACGGCCATTTCGGCTTCCCCCGGCTGGAGGTGGCCGGCGCCTCGCTGGCCACGGTCATCGGCCAGGTGGTGGCGATGTTCCTGGCCTTCGGCTCGGTGATGAGCCAGAAGAACTATGTACATCTATCCTTTAAGGACGGCTTCAAACCCCAGAAGGACGCCATGCTTTCCATCTTCAACATCGGCATCCCGGCGATGATCGAGCAGGTGATCATGCGCACCGGCATGATCATCTATTCCCGGACGGTGGCCGGCCTGGGCACCATGGCCTTCGCCACCCACCAGGTCTGTATGAATATCCAGGCCCTGTCCTTTATGAACGGCCAAGCCTTCGCCGTCTCCGCCACCTCCCTGATGGGCCAGAGCCTGGGCCGCAAACGGCCGGACATGGCGGAATATTACACAACCCGGACCCGCCGCCTGGGCATGGGCGTTTCCGCCCTGCTGATGTGCGTGTTCTTCCTCTTCGGCGGGCAGATCGTGGCCTTGTATAACAACGAGCCGGAAATCGTCGAAACCGGCGCCAAACTGCTGATGTTTGTGGCGCTGATCCAGCCCCTCCAATCCAGCCAGTTCATTCTGGCCGGCGCGCTGCGGGGCGCCGGCGACACCCGGGCCACGGCTGTGATTATCGCCGTCACCACTCTGCTGGTGCGGCCCGGCCTGGCCGTGCTGCTGATCAATCAATTCGACCTGGGCCTTTACGGCGCTTGGATCGCCCTGGCCGCCGACCAGCTGCTCCGCTCCCTGCTGGTGTGGATCCGCTTTATATCTGGCAAATGGAAGAGCCTGCGCGTTTGAGCCTTCTCTTTGTCCCGCCTTTTGCAGCCGCGTCCCCTGGGGCGCGGCTGTTTTTGCTCTTTTGTTATTTTCCGCTGGACTCCGGCAAAAAAAAGGCGTTTAATTAGGAAAGGGGAAAGCCCACTCCAGAGACGATAGAAAGAGAGAACACCCGACCATGAACGTTGTAGAAGCAATCCGCCAGAAATACCCTGGCATGACCAAAAAACAAAAGGCCCTAGCCGACTATATGCTGGCCCAGCCGGATTCTATGTCCTTTATGACGCTGAAAGCCCTGGCCGCCCAGGCCCAGGTTTCGGAAATGACCATCCTGCATTACTGCGCCGCCCTGGGCTATGAAAATTACAACCAGCTGAAATACGCCTTTCGCCAATACCAGAGCGAGCGGGCCAAAATCGCCGTCCACGGCGACGGCCAATACAACGCCGCCGACCTGCCCGCCGACCAGCTGGCCGACAAACGCAGCCTGCTGGCCCAGATTTGCCAGGAGGAATTTGACCTGATGAAGCAGCTTTTCGCCGGGCTGGACCTGGACGCCCTGTTCCAGGCCGCAGGCATGGCGCTGGATTGCCGGCTGGCGTTGCTATGCGCCCGGGGCGTCTCCCTCCAGATTGCGGATTTCCTGTCCAGCCGGCTCACCACCCTGGGCCTGCCCTCCCTGGTAGTCAACGCCGAGCTGAACGACGACGTCCAAGCCGCCCTGCCCCTGCTGAACCCCTCCGCGCTGCTGATCGCCGTTTCCCTGCCGGATTATTATTTTATGACCAGCAAGCTCTGCGAATACGCCCGACTCCAGGGGGCCCCGGTGCTGACCTTCACCGACTCCACCTTCCAATCGCCGGCGGCGTCCCACAGCAGCCTGACGCTGGCCGCCCCCTGCGCCTCTCGGCTGTTTCTCAGCTCCCCGGCGCCCATGATGCTGCTGGCCAACCTATTTTCCGCCGCCCTGGAGATGGAAAAAAGCGACCGCCGGGCCTCCCGCCGCCGGACTTCCCTTGAATTTTCCCGCTTTTTTGGTGAAAATCCAAAATAAACCCGTCGGAAAATTAGGGTATCTTCCCTAATTCCAGGGCGCCTTGCCCAAATAAACCGGGCTCTTTTTGTGGAATTTGCCCAAATTTCTTTGGCAACCTCCACAAATTTTCGAGTTTGCACAATATCCCATTGACATTGTCAATAGCAGACGGTAGAATTATTGCATACTTGTGAACGGCGCCCAAATTCTGAGGCGCCGACAAAAAAAGGAGAGTATCTTATGAAGAAGAAACGCTTTTTAGCGCTGCTGATGGCCGCGGCAATGTGCCTGTCTCTGGCCGCTTGCAGCAAGGATGAAGAGCCGCCGAAGGACGATCCCGACCAGCCCTCCGACAGCCAAGACAAGGATCAAGGCAAAGACAATGTGGAACCCACAAGCGGTCCGGACGCCGACCAGTATTTCAATACCTATATGGGCGCCGAACCCTCCACGCTAGATATCTCCCGCCGTATGGACGCCTATTCCAGCTATATTATGATGAACACCATGGAAGGCCTGGTCCGCTCGGCCGCTGAGGGCGAAGACCTGGTTGTGACCCCCGGCGAAGCGGAATCCTGGGAATCCAACGAAGAAGGCACAGTTTGGACCTTCCATCTGCGCGACGGCTTGAAATGGCAGGACGGCGAGCCTGTGACAGCCGAGCAGTATGTCTACTCCCTGCAGCGCAGCGCCGACCCCAACACGGCCTGCCCCAACAGCTTCTTCCTGGAGCCCCTGCTGAACTACCCGGAAATTGCCGCCGGCACAAAGCCTGTCACCGACCTGGGCGTCAAGGCTGTGGACGACAAGACCCTGGAAATCACTCTGAGCGCTCCCAAGCCCTCTTTCCTGCAGATGCTTGGCAGCACGCTGTATTATCCTCAGCGCAAAGATATCGTCGAGAAATATGGCGAGCAGTTCGGCTCTGAAGCCGAGGCCTATATCGGCAACGGCCCCTTCAAGGTGGAATCCTGGGCCCACAACAGCTCCATCGTCCTCGTCAAAAACGATAACTATTGGAATGCCGGCGAAATCAAGCTCCAGAAAATCGATTTTGCCATCATGACAGACGAGAGCACCGTCAATAACGCCTTTGAAAGCGGCCAGATCGACGCCTGCACCGTTTCCACCAAGGATTTTGTGGACCGCTTCCAGTCCGCAGGCAAGACCTATGATCCTTACATGAACAACAACATGGCTTTCAACTTCTTCAACCTGAAGGATCCCTTGTTCGCCAACGTCAACATCCGCAAGGCCTTTACTTTGGCTGTCGACCGCGCGGCTTTCAACGACATTTGCTATGACGGCATGAGAGCCCCTGCGGGCGGTTTTGTTGTGGATTCCATGACAGTGGGCGAGACCAATTATCGCGAAGCCGCCGGCGACATGATCAAGGAGATGCAGGACGAACTGAAGGCCAACAACCAGACTCCCAAGGACCTGCTGCTCCAGGGCATGAAAGAGCTGAACCTGGGCGACGACCCCTCCACTCTGGACGTCACTTTCTCCTTCGGCTCTACTTCCAACCTGACCAAAAATATCGGCGAATATGTGCAGCAGATCTATAAGAGCGAGCTGGGCGTAGATGTTGAATTGACCTTCAACGATTGGGGCATCTTCAATTCCAACGTGCAGAGCGGCAATTATCAGGCCGGCTTCATGAGCTGGGGCGCTTACTATAACGATCCCTATGACACCCTGTCCCTGTTCCTGACCGGCTCCACCGCCATCAACACCGGCTGGGCCAATTCCAAGTTTGACGAAACCATCAAAGCCGCCGGCTCTCAGCTGGATGAAAAGGACCGTCTGCAGGGCTATATCGATGCCGAAACCATCCTGATCAAGGAAGACTGCGTCGTTTCCCCCATGGCCACCAACCAGGTGCAGCAGTTCTATCAGCCCTATATGAGAGGTTACACCAACGTTCCTTACACCGACACCAGCTATATGTTCTATTACACCGAAGGCCGCGGCGCCAACTAAACGGCTCTTTGAAAAACCTCAGATAGAGAAAAAATAGACGCCACGGGGGCTGCGCCTTAGGGCGCGGCCCCCTGTTTTGTTTTTATCCATCAATTAAGGAATGGAGGGATCGCGTTTGACCCGATATGTAATCAAGCGGGTATTCTATATGCTGCTGACCCTTGCGATCGTCGCCACATTGACCTTCTTTATGATGCACTCGATTCCCGGCGACCCCCTGGGCGGCATGGCCCGCGAGCTGCCTGAGCAGACGAAAGCCAATTACTACGCCAAATACGGTCTGGACAAACCCCTGACCGAGCAATATCTGATCTATATGAAAAACCTGGCGCGCGGCGACTTGGGCGAAAGCCTGCTGTATCCCGGCCGCTCTGTCACCGACACCATCACCAGCACCTCCCCCGTCTCCGGCCTGGCCGGCGGCATCGCGCTGGTAATCGGCCTGATTATCGGTATCGCCATGGGTATCCTGGCCGCCCTTTATAAAAATAAATGGCCGGACTATATCGTCATGGTGGTGGCCATCATCGGCATCACTGTGCCGGTGTTCGTCATGGCCTCTCTGATGCAGTATCTGTTCTCTGTCAAGCTGAAATGGCTGCCCTCCTCTGGCTGGGGCGAGCCCAAGCACCTGATTATGCCCGTCATCGTCCTTTCCTTCAGCACCATCGCCACATACGCCCGGTACATCAAATCCAGTATGCTGGACGTGCTGGACCAGGATTATGTGCTGACCGCCCGCGCCAAGGGCCTGAGCGAAAGGCTGATTGTCTGGCGCCATGTGCTGCGCAATTCCCTGCTGCCCGCAGTCACCATCTTGTCCGGCCGGATCGTCGGCATTTTCACCGGCTCTTTTATCGTGGAAAAGATGTTCTCCATCCCCGGCATCGGCTTCTATTACATCAGCTCCATCAATAACAACGACTATTCCATGACCCTGGGCACCACGGTGTTCTATGCCGGCCTGTTCGTTGTGATGCAGCTGGTGGTAGACTTTGTCTATATGCTGGTCGACCCGCGTATCCGCATTTCGGATGCAGATTAAGGAGGGCGAATATGCAAAATATACCAAAAGAGAAATTCACCATTGTGGGGATTGACAAGGGCGCCGAAGTCATCGCCCGCCCCCACGTCAGTTATATGAAGGACGTATGGCGCCGCTTCCGCAAAAACAAGCTGGCCATCGTGGCCCTGATCCTGCTGGTTTTGTTGTCCTTCTTCGTGATTTTTGGGCCCTCTATCAGCGGCTATGCCTTTGAAGAAGTGGATCCCGGCGCTCGAAACGCCTCTCCCTCCGCCGAGCATTGGTTTGGCACAGACAGCCTGGGCCGCGACCTGTTTGCCCGCGTTTGGCAGGGCGGCAGGGTGTCGTTGATCATCGGTTTCCTGGGCGCTATTGTCTCTGCGGTGGTAGGCTGTCTGTACGGCGGCGTTTCCGCTTATTTCGGCGGCAAAGTGGATACCATCATGATGCGCGTTTTGGAAATCGTCATCAGTATCCCCTATTTGATCATCGTCATTCTGTTTTCCATTGTGCTTCAAAGCAAAGGCTTGTTCACATTGATTTTGGCTATGACGATCACCGGCTGGTGCGGCACCGCCCGCCTGGTCCGCGGCCAGATGCTCCAATTGAAGAGCCAGGAATATGTGTTGGCAGCCCAGGCCCTGGGCGTCAGCCCCCTGCGGATTATCATCCGGCACATGATTCCCAATACTCTCAGCGTCATCATCGTCAATATCACCTTTGCGATCCCCAACTATATCTTCTCCGAAGCTTTTTTGAGCTACATCGGTTTGGGCGTCCAGTCTCCCAATACCTCTTGGGGCGCGCTGGCCTCCAGCGCCCAGGCGCAGTTTATGTTTTATCCCTTCCAGCTGTTCTTCCCCGCTATCATGATCGCTATCACAATGCTGGCTTTTACCATGATGGGCGACGGTCTGCGCGACGCCCTTGACCCACGTTTGAGAAAGTAGGCGGCTGTATGGAAAAAATATTAGATGTAAAAGACCTGCAAGTGTCCTTTAACACTTATGCGGGCGAGGTTCGGGCCGTCCGCGACGTCAGTTTCCACCTGAACCGGGGCGAAACCCTGTGTTTTGTGGGCGAATCCGGCTGCGGCAAAACCGTTACCGCCAAAGCCATCATGCGCCTGCTGCCCAAGGGACAGGCTGTGATTAAAGAGGGTTCGCAGATCATGTTCGCGGACAAAGACGTGCTCAAAATGTCCAGCAAAGAGCTGCAGGAATACCGGGGCGGCGACGTCAGCATGATTTTCCAGGATCCTATGACTTCTTTGAACCCCACCATGACCTGCGGCAAGCAGATTATTGAAACCCTGCGGCTGCACCGCAATATGGATAAACAGCAGGCCCGGGAAGAGGCGATCCGTATGCTGGAAGTCGTCAAAATCCCCGACGCCAAAAAGCGGATCGACGACTACCCCCACCAGCTTTCCGGCGGTATGCGCCAGCGCGTGATGATCGCCATCGCTCTGGCTTGCCAGCCTCAGCTGCTGATTGCCGACGAACCCACCACCGCTCTGGACGTGACCATTCAAGCCCAAATTATCGACCTGCTGCGGGAACTGAAAAAGGAACTGAACACCGCCATCATTCTGGTAACCCATGATCTGGGCGTGGTGGCCAACTTCGCCGACCGCATCCAGGTGATGTACGCCGGCCAGGTGGTGGAGCGGGGCTCCGTCCGGGAGATTTTCTACGAAGCCCAGCACCCCTATACTTGGGCGCTGCTCAGCTCTGTGCCCAAACTGGCCAAAGAGACCAAACAGGAGCTCTATACCCTGCACGGCACCCCGCCGGATTTGATTCTTCCTTTGAACCATTGCCCCTTTGCGGCCCGCTGCGAATACTGTATGCAGATTTGCAAAGAGCAAATGCCGCCTGAAACCACGCTTTCTGATACTCACCAAGTGTCCTGCTGGCTTCAGCACCCGGATGCCCCCAAGGTGAAGTCTTTCTATGACAGGGAGGCAAAATAATGAGCGAATATATGGTTGAGGTGAAAAACCTCTGTAAATACTTCCCCGCCGGCCGCAAACGCACGCTGAAAGCGGTGGATAACGTGTCTTTTTATATCCGTCCCGGCGAAACGCTGGGTCTGGTGGGCGAATCCGGCTGCGGCAAAACCACCTGCGGCCGCACCCTGCTCAAGCTCTATGACCAAACCTCTGGCCAGATTTTCTTCAAAGGGCAGGAAATCTCTCATCTGCGGGGCAAGCAGCTGCTTTCCTTCAAGAAAAACGCCCAGATGATTTTCCAGGACCCCTATTCCGCCTTGGACCCCCGCATGACCATTGCGGAAATCATCGCCGAAGGCATGGGCGTCCATATGCGCTACAGCGAGAAAGAAAAGCATGAAAAAGTCAACCAGCTGCTGTCTCAAGTGAATCTGACAGAAGATTACGCCAACCGTTTTGTTCACGAACTTTCCGGCGGCCAGCGCCAGAGAATCGGCATCGCCCGGGCCCTGGCAGTCAACCCGGAATTCATCGTGTGCGACGAGCCTATTTCCGCCCTGGACGTTTCTATCCAGGCCCAGATTGTCAACCTGCTGATCAATCTGCAACAGAAAAACCACCTGACTTATCTGTTCATCTCCCACGACCTCTCCATGGTCCGCCATATTTCCGATCGGGTGGGCATCATGTATCTGGGCAGTTTGGCGGAGCTGGGCGCCAGCCAGGATATTTTCGGCAGCGCGCTGCATCCCTATACCAAGGCGCTGATTTCCGCCATCCCCGAAGCCGACCCGGATTCTGAGAAGGCCCGCCAGCGCATCCCCTTGGAAGGCGAAGTTCCCAGCCCCATCGACCCGCCTTCGGGCTGCAAATTCCGCCCCCGGTGCGCCTATGCCACCGATCGCTGCGCTCAAGAAATCCCTGTGTTGGAAGAAGCTGTCCCCGGCCATTTTGTGGCCTGCCATTACTGGCGCGATTTGCAGAAATAACCCATTCAATCCAAACGGCGCGGCCAAATCTGGCCGCGCCGTTTCTTGGTATGCACATTAAATTTCACAAGGAGCCGCCGCTCGCTTTATGATATGATTTGGAATCCCCCCAGCAAATCGTTCAGCGTCCTGGCCTGGCCGGACAGCTCTTTGGAAACCGCCGCGCTCTTTTCCGCCGCAGACGAATTGCTCTGCACCACTGCGGAAATCTCTCGAATGCCGTTTTCCACCGCGACAATCATTTCTGACTGTTGGACGCTGGCGGCGGCGATTTCATCCATCAACGCTTTGATAGACTGGATGCAGTCGTGGATCACGCTCATGGCGGAAACAGCCGCGTCTGTGGATTGCGTCCCGATTTTCACATCCTGAATCGAACGATCCACCAGGCTGTTGGTATTCTGAGCGGCCTGAGCGGATTTTTCCGCCAAGTTCCGCACTTCGTCCGCCACGACGGAAAAGCCCTTTCCCGCAGCCCCGGCTCGGGCCGCCTCCACAGAGGCGTTCAGGGCCAAGATATTGGTTTGGAAGGCGATATCTTCAATGGTCTTGATGATGGTGACAATCTGGGCCGAAGAGCGGTCGATATTTTGAGTGGCCTGATTCAGCTGTTCCATTTTGGCGTCGGCTTCTTCCGCATATCCTGTGGCTTTGGCCACCATCTCGCTGGCGCTGCCGCAGCGCACGGCGCTGGTCTGAATTTGGGAGGTAATCGCGCTGACGTTGGATACGAGCCCTTCGATGGAAGCCGCCTGCTCCATCGTCCCCTGGGAAAGGGCCTGCGCGCCAGAGGACACCCGATCCGCGCTGGTATCCACCTGGCCGGCCACCTGGGAAATATCGCGGATCATGCGCACCAGATTGGCGTGGATGGATTGCAGGCTTTGGGACAGCGCTTTGAAATCGCCAATATAATAGGACTCGTTTTGTCTCACGTCTACCGTCAAATTGCCGTTGGCGATTTCGCCTAAAATCCGGCCCACGTCGTCAATTGTTTGCCGCAGGCAATCGCAGACGCGGCGGGTGGTCTGGGCAATCATGCCGATTTCATCGGACCTTTCATAAAAGCCCTCCAGCTCCTGGTCGGCAGTCAGGTTCAGATCCCCCAAGCGGCCGATGGCCTGCTCCACCGCCATTAGCTCCCGGCCCTCTCGGCGGAGGATCAGCAGTGTGAGCAGGATAATGGCGGCGGCCATAGCCGCGCACAGCGCCCCCACCAGAAGGCGCACTCTGCTCACGGCGCCGTAAACCTCTGCGGCGCTATCCCGAACCATAAAGACCCAGCCCCGATCTTTCAGATACTTATAAACAATCAGTTGTTCCACGCCGTTTTCATCCTGATAGGAATAAGTATCAGCCTGATCACCGCCATTTGCCTGGATGCGCTGGATGATTTCCTGATAGCCGGCGTCGGCGGTTTGGGTATTCAATAGCTCTTCATTTTCGTGGTATAGATAAACGCCGCTTTCCACATTCAAAAATACATATTCGCTGTTTGGCAGCCCTTTGATTTCCAGATTCAGCAGGGCGTCCATCAGATGGCTGGCGTAAACGCCGGCGCCCACATAGCCGACGCACTTCCGGCCCTCAAAAATCGGATAATACATAGAGAGAATCATGCTGCCTGTGCCGGGGGATTTCATAATGCCCAAGTTGGTCAGGCTTTGCCGGCTTAAAATCGTATTTTGAAAGCTCTTCAGCGAATCCCCTGTCCGCGTAGTCATTCCAACGGCGCTTTGGGAGGTATGCGTCAACACATGGGTATTGGGGTCGGCAATATACAGCCCTTCAAAAACGCCTTTGACAGCGGCAAAATCCTCGGTATATTGCTGGGCCTTTTCCAGCAGCTCGGGGTTTTCCGGGTCTTCCAGCAGTTGCCGAACCTCGCTGCTCAGGGCAAAAGCCGTCATATATTCTTCAGCGGAAATTACATATTCGTTGATCATCGCGGCTCTGGATTCCACCGCGTCGGTCATTTGGTTGGTGATATCGTTTCTCACTACAGAAGCCGCGTTGACGGATACGATGCCCCAAAGCAGCAGCATCCCCAGCAGCGTAATCGCGCTGGTGATAATGCCCATGCGGGCTGCAAGTTTTTTGTTTGAAAGAAATCTCATAAACACGCTCCTCCACAAAATTTTGTCCGACAAATTCCCTCTTCCGCTCAACCGCCTGCCCTGGCAGAGGGCGCAAAACGCCATGAGCACGCTGCCTCAAGGCTTTTTGCTTTCATTATAGCACAGTCAGGGCGGCGCGTCGAGGCGTTTTTTACACAATGTTCTAAATTGAAATATGAAGCAATCCCCTGGTTCTATTAAGAACCAGGGGATTGCTGTGTCCGCGATGAAGCGGCGGTTTGGTTTCTATCAGCCCTCGTCCAATTCCCGGAAGGTTTTTCGGGAATAACAGGCCGTCAGCGCTGCGGCGGCGGCCGCCCCCAGCAATACGATCCAGGCGGGCCGCCGTTCCAGCAGCGCCCCGTAAACGGCCTGGCCCAAGGGGGAAGCGCAGTTAGCCGCCGCTATGATGAACGCCATTACCTTGCCCAACATCTCCGGCGGCGTCTGCCGCTGGACGGCGGCGCTGAGCAGCACAGTCAGCATAGTGGCCAGCGCCATAATAGCAAAGCTCATGGCGGTAACCGTCCAATAGCCCGCCGGAGGCGCGAATCCTGGCAGCAGCCCCAGGCCCGCGCCCGCCGCCGCCAAACTGGCGGCCAACAGCAGGACGCTCCCCCGCCGGAGACGTAGCCGCTCGCCCAGAACCGCCGTCAGAGCGCCGCCCAACAGGCCGCCCATCCCCATGGCCCCCTGAGTCAGCCCAAGGCGGCTGTCGCTCATGCCCAGCGTCTGCACCACAGCCACGGGGACGCCTACAATCAGCGCGGCGGACAGCGCCAGGTTAAACAGCGCCAGCACCGCTGTCGCCGACAGAAAAACCGGCTTTTCCCGGCGGATAAATCGCCAACTCTCCCCCAGATCTTTGCCGACGGCGGCCAAAATGCCGCCCGAACCCTGCCGGGGCTGGTTGGGGATTTGGATAAACAGCTCCATGAGGGCGGAGAAGAAAAAGCAGCCTATGCTCACCCACAAAATAGGCCGGATGCCCAAAGCCCCAAACAACACGCCGCCAATCACCGGCCCCAGCAGGCCGGAAAGAGCGCCCACCATATTGACGACGGCGTTGGCTCGAATCAGCTGCCGCCCCGCCAGCAGGGGGATGCTGGTCTGCACCGCCGGCTGATAGGCCCCTGCGACGCCATACAGCAGCATCAGGCAGGCAATGGTCAGCGGCGCCAACGGCGCTCGGCCCAGCAGCAGGGCGAAGGACAAGATCAAAGCGGCGGTAAAAAAGTCCAACAGAGCCATCATGTTCTTTTTGTTCACCCGGTCCGCTATCACGCCGCCAATGGGCGAACACAGGATGGCGGGAATCAGCGCCGCCGCGCCGGCCGCGCCCAGCAGCTCAGGGGAGCCGGTCTGCCGCAGCAGATACAGCGGCAGGGCAAAGCGCAGAATGGCGTTGCCAAACAGCGAGATAATCTGCCCAATCACCACCAGCGTAAAATCCCGGGTAAACAGTTGATCTTGTTCAGTTTTCATGACAATCCTCCTCATTGCGGCCTTCCAACCCCCGAAAAAGCGGGCGGGAAGGCTATATTTTGCTTATTAAAAACCGACCGTCGGTTTTTATTCTGCCAAAAAAGAAACTGCCTTTCCAGCAGCTCCTCTTATTCTCATTCTTTGCGATGGGTCCGCTCGGCGCCCGCAGCCATTTGGGCATATTGCGCCAGCGTTTCCACCATTTCTCCGTTGATCAAGTCGACCACGCCAAAGGCTCCGAACAGCTGGTTATACAGCCTGCATCGGGCCCGGACTTCCTCTGGGGAGGACGGCCGAACAATGGGGTTGATCCAAATATCAGACAAAAGCATCAGAGCCTCGGCCAGCTCCTTGGGGCAGTCTGTGCAAATCGAGCCGTCGGCCACGCCTTGGCGGATGATGGGCTCCACAAACTCCGGCGCCACCTCGACAAAAATGCTCTGCATCTCGGCGGCCAGAAATTTGGCGTTGTCCAACAGATAAGGCATCATACAAAACATCTTGGCCTGGCGTTCCGGCTGCATGGAGGCCCGAAACATGGCCCGCAGCTTTTCCAGGCCGTTGAGTTCGGCGGCGTCTCGAACCTGGATCAACACCTCGGCGTTTCGCTGCCCAATGCGGTCGCAGACAGAATAGAAAATATCCTCTTTGGAGGTAAAGTGGTGGTAAATCGCCCCTTTGGAAAGGCCCGTAGCCTGGATGATATCCTGAAGGGAGGTTCTGTCGTAGCCTTTTTCAATGAATTGCCGCTCCGCCGTATCCAGAATTTTTTGCACCGTTTCTTCCGGGTATTTATTTCGCGCCACAGCCTTCCCCCCTCTCAAACAAACCGTTGGTCTGTTTTAAGAATAACACGCCGCCGGGCCAATGTCAAGAGCCAAGCGGACGCGAATCATCCAAGCGCCCCGCCGCAGCGTTATGCGATTTTTATCCAGGGATATTTTTACTCTTATTTTTTGCCCGGAGTCCGGTGAAAACGGGTATTGTCAAAGGGAACAAAGCAGTGTATAATCCATATCGACGCCCCGTCGCGCAGGCTGAAAGTATAGGGGAGAAGGGGGAGCGGTCGCTTTGGACGATACCCGGACGCGAATCATTTTCGCAGCAATTAAAGCTGTGCGGCAGTATGGCTTGGAAGGCGTGCGTATTCAAAATGTCAGCGAACTGGCAGAAATCTCCCCAGGGACGATCTATCGGTATTTTGAAAGCAAAGAGCAGCTGCTGACCGAGTGCTTTACCTACGTGGACAGACAGGCGGCGGCCATTTTTGAGCAGATCCGCTTCAATCCCCTTTCCATGCTGTCCGACCCCATCGGAGCGGTGAAAAAACTCTGGCTGCCCTATTTCCGCTTCTGGACGTCGCGCCCAGACGAAACCATTTTTTATCATCGTTTTCGAGACGGCGCCGCCTTTCCAAACTACGATAAAATCCGCGACGCAGACTATTTTTCTTCTTTTTCGCAAATGGTCCGCGCCTTTATGAACGCTTTTCCCGCCCTACGCACAATCAATCAGGATTTGCTGTGGCTCCACGTCCTCACGTCTACGGTGATGTATGCCAAATATGTGGTGGAGGAAGTCCTTCCCCAGGGGCCGGAAACCGAAGACACAATCTTTCAACTGCTGTTCACCGGGTTGAGCGGCTACCTGACGCCAAAACAGCCTCCAAAGTAAAAGCGGCTCCACTCTGGGATTATTTTGCGGCGGCGCGAGTAAACGTTTATTTTCTATGGGTAATTTCCCATATCCCTTAGGGATATGCTTGCATTTTTGAATTTTTGAGGCGACGCTATAGAATCGATTTAAGTGACAAGATTTTCTTTTTGTATTTTTGTTCAATCGCCCAAAGGAGGAAGCTATTTTGGAAAAAATATTAATTGTAGACGACAGCGCCGTGCAGGCCGCCCAATTAAAATCCATTCTGGCGGACGAATACGACGTTTTCATCTCCCAAACGGCAGAAGAGGGGCTGCGCCGCGCCAGCAAGGAGGACTTTTCCCTGATTTTGCTGGACGTCGTCATGCCAGGGATGGACGGCTTTACATTGCTGAAAAAACTGCAAGAAGAAATCATCACCCAAAACGTCCCCGTGATATTGATCACCAGCCTTTCCGACGCGATTCACGAGCAAAGGGGCCTGATTTTGGGTGCGGTGGATTATATCACCAAGCCTTTTAACCCGCTGATTGTTCAAGCCCGCGTCAACACCCATATCAAGCTGTATCGATATCGCCGGCAGGTGGAGCAGCAATCTATGACCGACCAGTTGACCGGTATCGCCAACCGGCGCAGATACGATTGCTACAACGGGCCAAAGTGGAACGAGGCCCTTCGGCTGCGTCTGCCCTTTACCATCTGTATGTTTGATATCGACCGTTTTAAGGTCTATAACGACGCCTTCGGCCACCCGGCCGGCGACAAAGTCATCGCCGCCGTCGCTAAAACGGCGTCGTCCTTTCTCCATCGCAGCACAGATTTCCTGGCCCGCTATGGCGGAGAAGAATTTATCGCTCTTTTGATGGGCGACAGCTCGGAAAAAGCCTTTGAGCATATGAAGCGGCTCCGCCAGGCGGTGGAAGACCTTCATATTCCCCACGACCCTTCCGTATCCGAATGGGTTACCATCAGCATGGGCGGCGTCACCGTAACGCCTCAGGAGGACAGCTCTTACGCCGTCTATCTGAAAGTTGCGGATACTATGCTCTACGACGCGAAAAACTATGGTCGAAACAGGGTCGTCTGGGCAGACCAGCGGATGAAACAGCTGTGGGAGAAACCGGCTCTCTCCTGAACACAGAGAGAAGATAGCGAATGGGAGGCAGTAGGCATATGGGCTTATTTGATTTATGGAGGCGTCGGGGGAAAAAGAAGACGGAACCCGCCGCCAAGGAGGAAAGCGCCCTATACGAACTGGAGGTCTATTCCGGTATGCGGGTGGAAGTGACGGATCTTGCGGGGAAGCTGCTTTTTGTGGCCAAGCTGTTGAATATCCGCGGCGCCCAAGCGGAGCTGCATCAATACTCCGAAACCCAGCTGGAGCAAAATATAGACCCTTTCCGGGTCAATATCCGCGGTTACAGCGACCGGGACAGAAAGGCGATTTACCTGGAAGGGATGATTTATCCCACGCCCCGGCATATTTGGAAAGTAGAGGCGCTGACTCTTTCTAAGACCAAAAACGACCGGGCCTTTTTCCGCCTGGGCACCAATCTGGACGCCACTGCCGCCATGTTCAGCGGATTGGAAATAGGAGAAAAGCCCTGCAAGCTGCTGAATATCAGCGTAGGCGGCGCTTGCGTCAGCTCTGAATACCGCTATCATGAAGGCGATAAATTCCTGCTGAAGGTCCGTCTGCTGAAGGACAGGCCGGAATCTGTGATGTTTTGCCAGGTGCTGCGCGTCGTCCAGCGGGACGAAAGCAAAACCGAATACGGCTGCCGCTTTTTGGAGCTGACAGAGGAAGACCAGGAGAAAATCACTCAAAATATCTTCGCCGCCCAGCGCCAAAAGCGGGCGCTGCACTGAAGCCCGCCGGCCGGCAAGGGGCAGGGTCCCTTCCGCATATCTCGGGCTTGCCCACTCAACCGAAAATTGTTATAATGAAAAACGAGCGGCAAGCCCAGGGCTATGCCGCTGCCCGGGAGCAGGCTATTATCATCGCCCTGCGCATCTATAAGCAGGCCGACCAGCTGAAGTAACCTCAATGAAAATCAAGGCCGCAGACCCCACAAAGCAGGGTTCCGCGGCCTTTTTTCAGGGCAGGGGCTTGCCCTCCCTTACTTAAAACGCGCAAAAAAGTGTTCTTACGGCATCTTTCAGACGCTGTAAGAACACTCTCAATGGTTGCGGGGGCAGGATTTGAACCTACGACCTTCGGGTTATGAGCCCGACGAGCTACCGAACTGCTCCACCCCGCGATATTTACTTGCGCTCTTTCGAGTACTGATTTAGTATACCATCTTTCCAAGCGGTTGTCAACCATTTTGTTTTGGAAATTTCATTCTTTCCCGGGGCCGCTTTCCAGAGGCCCCGGGAAAGGGATACAAACTGAAGACTGCTTTACCAGGCGGCGCAAGCGCCCTCGCAGCGGGACTCTGTCCCGCCCACCAGCGTGCCGTAGGGGGTCCTGAAAATCATCTGGCTCCGGCCAAAAATGCCCCGATTGCCGTCGAAGGAGATCTTGTGGCCCCGCTGGATCAGGCTTTCGGCCAGATGGGAGGGGAATTCCGGCTCCAAACCGATATTTTTTCCCTCGTTCCAAATCCAACGGGGAGCGTCGATACAGGCTTGGGGGTTCAGGCCGCCGTCGATCAGGCGAGTCATCACCTGCACATGGCCCTGGGGCTGCATAAAACCGCCCATGACGCCGAAGGGCCCCACCGGCTTTCCGCCTTTGGTCAAAAAGCCGGGGATGATGGTGTGATAAGGCCGCTTGCCCGCCGCGGCCACATTGGCGCTTTCCGGCTTCAAATTGAAGCCGCTGCCCCGGTTTTGCAGGGCGACGCCCGTACCCGGAACCACCACGCCCGAGCCAAAGCCGGCGTAATTGCTCTGGATATAGGAAATCATATTGCCTTCGTCGTCCGCGGCGCACAAATAGACGGTTCCCGGGTTTTTGGGGTCTCCTGGGGCAGGCTCCAGAGCTCTTTCGCCGATCAGCTTCCGGCGGGCTGCGGCATATTCGGGAGACAGCATTTCCTCCACCGAAACCTTCATATACCGGGGGTCTGCGATGTAGTGCAAGCCGTCGATAAAGGCCAGCTTGACGGCTTCGATCTGCCGGTGCAGAGCCAAGGGATCGTCCAGCGGCGCGGGATCAAAACCGTTGAGAATATTCAGGGCCATCAAGGCGATGATGCCTTGGCCGTTGGGCGGCAGCTCCCAAACCTCGTACCCGTGATAGGGAACGCTGACCGGATCCACCCATTGGACCTCATGCTCGGCCAGATCCTCCTTGCGCAGGAAGCCGCCGAACTGCTCCGAAGCCTGGGCGATTTTCTCCGCGATGTCCCCATGGTAGTAGTCCTTGCCCTGGGTTTTTCCGATCGTCTCCAGCGTGTCGGCCAAGTCCGGGTTGCGGAAGAGCTGGCCGGGGCGGGGCGCTTCGCCGCCGGGCATAAAGACCTTGAACCACTCCTGATATTGGGGGCCGCAGTCTGTCTTTTCCCGCAGTTTGGCGGCCATGGTGTTGATGCTGCTCCAAGTCAGGGTGGCCAGCGCCTGTCCCTCTCGGGCATAGCGGACGGCCGGCGCCATCGCCTGGCTCAGGGGCAGGCGGCCGTATTTTTCGTTGACGGCGGCCCAAGCGGCGGGGGCGCCGGGCACGGTGACAGGCTCAAAGCCCAGGCTGGGCATTTCTTTGTGCCCTTGATCCAGCATTTTTTGCAAATCAAAAGCCCGGCCCATGACGCCGGTGGAGTTCATGCCGTGCAGAGGCCCTCCTTTTTCGCTGAAGATGGCAAAAGCGTCGCTGCCGGCGCCGTTAGACTGGGGTTCCAGCACAGTCAGGCAGGCGGCGGCCGCAATGGCGGCGTCGAAGGCGTTGCCCCCCTGCTTGAGCATATCCAACCCGGCCTGGGCGGCCAGATGGTTGGAAGTAGCGCACATCCCCCGGGGCGCGTAAACGGCGTACCGCCGGGAAGGATACGGATACAGAGCAGATTGTTCCAGCATTTTGCGTTCTCCTCTCGATTTCTTTTTATTTCATCCCATATCTGCGAGCCAGCTCTTCCAGTTCCTCTTCGTCCGCGTTGCGAATCCTGTCCTCGTCCAGCAGCATAGCGCCCAGCCCGCAGGCAGCGCCCGCATAAATTTCATTCAGCAGCTTCTCGCGCAGCCGCTCCGCTTGGTTTTCCATGGCGTTTCCCAGCCCCTTTCCAATAGAGCTCTTATTGATATTATATCATAGCGGCAAACCCGCCGCAATCTCTTCCCGCAAATCAGGAAGGAATTGCGGAATAGAGGCCCTCTTCGCCCCTTTTTCTTCCGCCCAAACATCATAAAAGCGGACGCCAGGGCGTCCGCTTTTTTCATTCCTGTTTGCCGAAAAGCCGGCGCATTTTTTCCGCCATTCTGCTCTTTCGGGCTTGTGTTTGGGCCTGGTCGATTCGCCAGGTCTGGCCGTCCCAGGTCAATACGTCGCCGGGGGCTGTTTCAGGGGGCAGCTGGGCCCGCGGGGCGTCCCAAAGGCTGCCCGTTCCCTCCAACACGGCGGTTTCCCCTTCCAGCCGGTCCAAGATATAGTCACCGGGCGGTATCCACATAGAGCTGGCCCTCCTCGACCCGAACTACAACAGTCCCCTGCAAATCCGTGCGGTAAATCTGGCATCCCATCCGCTCCAGCCGGTCCAGCACCTCCTGGGAGGGGTGGCCGTAGCTGTTGCCCGCGCCCACGCTGACGACGCAGTACTCCGGCTGGATAACGTCCAGCAGGGTTTTAGAGGAGGAGGTTTTGCTTCCATGGTGGCCCGCTTTGAGCACAGTGACAGGCGCCGCGCTGGATGCAAACTCCTTTTCCACAGGGGTTTCCGCATCGCCGGTGAGCAAAAAAGAATAGGGGCCGTAAGTAACCCGTATCACCAGGGAAATATTATTGGCGTCGTCCGCCTCATAGCCCTTGGCGGGCCACAGCAGCTCCAGCTGGGCCTGGCCCAGTTCAAAGGTATCCCCCGCTTGGCCCAGCCTAGTTTCTGCGCCGCAGCGCTCCACGCTGTCCAGCATGGTTTCAAACGCACGGGTATAGCTGACCATATCTGGCATAACAAAGGTCTGGCAGCCGAAGGCGTCGATCACAGCGGCCATGCTGCCGATATGGTCGGCGTGGGGATGGGAGGCGAAGACATATTTGGGCTCTTCCAGCCGCTGCTCTTGCAGATATTCCAACAGGCTTTCCCGGCAATCCGGGGTTCCGGCGTCCACCAGGGCGCTCTCCCCGTCGCAGCGCAGCAAGACGGCGTCCCCCTGGCCCACGTCGATAAAATGGACCTCCAGCTCTCCCGGAGGCGCCGCCGGCGCCAAGTATTGCGAAACGGCGTAATACAGAAAGGCAGCGGCCGCCGCCAACAGAGCGGCCAGCTCTTTTTTGACCCTGCTTTTAATTTTTCTCTTTGTGGATTTTTTCATAATCTCCTCAACAGGCTTTCATAAAAGTCAACGCCGGCTGCAAAGCTCTGGCAGCTCAACCGCTCGTCCGCCCCGTGGACGGCGGCCAGCGTCTGGGGGGCCGCCGGCATGGGAACAAACCGAAGGATATTTTCCGAAAATTCCTGATAGTGCTTGCTGTCCGTGCCGGCGGGCAAAATGACGGGAATGCAGCTGATGCGGCCGTAAATTTCCTCCGCCGCCGAAACCACCGTCTGATAGATATTTCCCTGATAGGGAGACAGAGGCGAGGGCTGCTGGCAAGACGACATTTCCACCGTCACCGGCAAATCCGCCGTCAGCGCCTTCAGATAGTCCAGGATTTTCTCGCCGGTATCTCCCTGCAAAAGCCGGGCGTCGACTGTGGCTCGGGCGGTTTCAGGCAACACGTTGGCCGCCGACCCGCCCTGGATTTGGGTGACGGCAAAGGTGGTGTGGAACAGGGCGGAAAGCTGCGGATTGCGCCGGAGGCTCCAAAAAAGCAGCCGCTTGGCGGCGGGCAAATTGGCGGCCCACACCCTCTGCCAAAAGCCCATCGCCGGGGCGGATAAAACCAGCGCCCGACGCGCCGCGGGCAGCAGCCGTTTGCGCGGCGCCGCCGCCTCAATGCGGCAGATCGCCTCGGCCAGAGAGCCCGCCGCCGTGTGTTCTGGCGGCGCGGCGGCGTGGCCCGCCTTGGCCTTGGCCGTCAGCTGGAAAACCGCGCTCCCCTTTTCCGCCACGCCCACCAGGGCGGCGGGAAACCGGGGATTGCCCAGATGGGCCGGGGCGATATGGCCCCCTTCGTCCAAAATCAGGTCAAAATGCAGCCCCCGCCGGCGGATCTCTTGGGCGATATTGGCCGCTCCCCGCCGGCCGCCGGTTTCTTCGTCGCTGCCAAAGGCGAAGTAAACGTCTCGCCCAGGCTCAAAGCCCTGCTCCAGCAGCTCCTCCGCCGCGCTGAGCAAGCCGGTCAGCACGCCCTTGCAGTCCAGCGCCCCCCGGCCGTAGACATAGCCGTCCTGAATCTGGCCGCCAAAGGGCTCCGCGGCCCATTTCTGCCCCTCCACAGGCGTCACGTCCATATGGGCGCAGAACAAAGCCGGCTGTTTCTTTCCCGGATCCGGGCTGCGCCATTGCAGCAGCAACCCGCCCCCCAGGGTGTAGATGGGCCGCATGGCGGCGAAAACCAGGGGAAACTCCCGCTCCATCCACCGATGAAATTGATCCAGGGCCTTTTCGTCCCCTGTGACGGTGGGAATTTGAATCGCCTGGGAAAGCCGCCGGGCCAGCCGAGCTTCCCGCTCCTCGTTCCTCGGGGGCGTCTGAAGCCGAGTGTCCAGCTTGCGGGCCTTTAGCGAAACCGCCGCCGCCCGCAGAACAAAGAATCCGGCGCCGGCCAAAACCAGCAGAATCAGCAGCCCGTTGACCCAAAAGCCGAAGCGGGCGGTAAAATTGCTGGCGAAAATCTGAAAAGACGCCGCCAAATCTCTAAAAAAGGTCATGGATATCACCTCGGCCGTCCTGTTCCAACAGAGTCTGGGCCTTTTGGGAGTCCTGGGCGATCTGCTGGATCAGCATGACGCTGTTTTCAAATTTCTTTTCCCCTCGGAGATAGCGGCACAGCCAGAGCCGAACCTGCCGGCCGTAAAGATCCTCCTGGAGGCCCAGGATGTTGGTTTCCACCGTGGACCCGCCGCCGGTGCGGAAGGTAGGCCGTAAACCCACGTTGGTGACGCCGGGCAGCAGCCGGCCGTCCTCCAGCTGCACCCAGGCGGCGTATACCCCCGCGGCGGGCAGCAAGGCCCCTTCCGGCGGCTGGATATTGATTGTGGGCAGCCCCATGGTCCGTCCCCGGCCGTCGCCATGAATCACAGGGCCCGCCAGGGAAAAAGGCCGGCCCAAGCAGAGCCGGGCCTCCTCCGGACGGCCCTCCCGCAGCAGGGTGCGGATCAGCGTGGAGCTGACTGTCCGCCCCCCTTCCGTCACCGGAGGCGCCGTCCGGCTGGCCAGGCCCTTTTGGACGCAGAGGCGCTCCAGCAGGCGGCTATCCCCCGCCGCCCGGGCGCCGAAGTGAAAATTTTCCCCGCAGCACAGCCCAGCGCAGCGATACCGCCCAATCAGCGTCTCTATAAATTCCTCTGGCGACTGGCTGGCGAAGCCCCTGTCAAAGGGGGTCATCACGATCTCCTCCATGCCTTGGGCGGCGAAAATCTGCCGCCGCTCCGCCGCTGTGGTCAGCAGAGGCGGGGCGCCGCCGCCTACCACGGCTTGAGGATGGTTTTCATAAGTAAAGACCCCGGCCCGCAGCCCGCGGCGGGCGGCCAGCTTTCGGGCCTCCCCCAAAATGGCCTGATGGCCCTTATGTACCCCGTCAAAAAAACCCAGGGCATAAATCACGCCGTTTTCCCGGCCCATGATCTCCGCTCCTTCTCTTTTTTAAGCGAACATTTTATGACAGAAAATCGCCGGCGGGCCCGCCTCCAGCAAGCCCCCTTTGCCCGCCATGATAAATTCCCCCTCCGGGCCGTAGACCCGGCAAAGGACGCCTTCCGGCGGAATCTCCCCCTGGGCCAAGTGCCGCCGGGCGGCGTGGGCACCGTTGGCCGCCCGGCGGGCGCCTTCCGGCGTCAGCGTCACGGCGGGCAAGTCGGAAAACACGCTGTCCACTGGCAGAATACTCTCTGCCAGCTCCCCGGCCTCGTGACGCCGCCGAACCTCCTCCAGGTTCAGAGCGTCCTCCAGCCGGACTTGCCCGGCCCGCAGCCGGGTCAAACCGCTCATGATGGCGCCGCAACCCAGTTTTTGGCCGATATCGTGGCACAGGGTGCGGATATATCCGCCCTTGGAACAGCAAACCCGCAGCCGCCCCCGAGGAGGCTGATACTCCAGCAGCTCCAGCTGGGGCAGGCTGATAAACCGGGGCTGCCGCTCCACCGTCTTGCCCTGGCGGGCCAGGTCATAAAGCCGCACGCCGTCCTTTTGAATAGCGGAATACATGGGGGGCAGCTGGTCGTAGCCGCCGGCGAAGGATTGGACCGCCTCTTCCAGCGTCTTCCTGTCCGCCTCTACTGGGCTCTGACGCAGGATGGCTCCGGTGGAATCCTGGGTGTCGGTTTCCACCCCCAGCACAAATTCCGCCAGATATTCCTTGTCCGCGCCAGAGGCGTACTCGCTGGCCCGGGCGGCGGACCCCAGCAGAATCACTAGCAGGCCCTGGGCCATGGGGTCCAGCGTGCCGGCGTGGCCGATGCGCCGGAACCGCAGAATCCCCCGGAGCTTGGCGACGGCGTCGTGGGAGGTGAAACCCGGCTGCTTGTTGAGCAGCAAAATGCCGTTATACATAGCCCAGCGCCTCCTGAGCCGCCGCCGTCACGCGGGCCAGACAGTCTTCCCCCGGCCCCTTCAGCGTGCAGCCCGCCGCCCGGCTATGGCCGCCGCCGCCAAAGCGAGCGCACAGGGCTGAAGCGTCCAAACCGCCGTCCGAACGGACGGAGGCTTTGTATTGGTCCTCTCCAGTCTCGATGAGGACGACGGCGCAGCTCACCCCTTCGACCTGTCGGGGCAGAGCGGCCAGATTGTCCAGGTCGTCGGGCCCGGCGCCGATTGCCTGGATCTCCCGCTGAGTCAGCAGGGCGACGGCGATTTTGCCTTGGGCGGAAAAAATCAGCCGCTCAAAGAGCAGCCGCTCCGCCTGGAACCGGGCCCGGGTTTTGGTTTCAAAAAAAGCCTGATTGACAGCCTGGCAGTCCAGCCCCTGCTCCATGCAATAGGCGGCGGCCCGATGGGATTGGGCCGTGGTATTGGCGTAGCGGAAGCATCCGGTGTCCGTGGCCACGGCAGTGTAAATCCCCTGGCAGAAAGCCAGATCGGCCGGCGCCTCCAGCAGCAGGGCCAGCCGCCAGACCAGCTCCCCTGTGGCGGCGCAGCCGGCGTCCAGCAAGGTCAGGCGGGCATAGCCCTGGTTGGAGGGGTGATGGTCTATGCACAGATCCACGTTGCCCCGCCAAATTTGGGCGCTTTCGGGCAGCAGGTTCTCGTCGGCCACATCCGCCGCGACCACCGTTTCCGGCTGAAACTCCGCCGGGGCGATCAGCCCGTCATATAAAAACCGGTATTTCTCCGTCAGATCCTCGTTGGCCTGCATCCAGGCGGTTTTGCCCAGCCGGCGCAGCAGGCGGCACAGGGCGGCGGCGGAGCCTGCTGTATCCCCGTCGGGCCGGCGATGGGTCAGAATCAAAAACCCCTGCCGGCGGCGGAGGAATTCCGCCGTCTCATTCAGCGTCGCCAGGGTTCTCTCGTTTGTCTTCATCCAGATCCTCCTGAGAAAGCTCCGGCAGCTGGCTGAGCAGCCGGTTGATATGGGCGCCCGCCTGGATAGAATCATCCAGCACAAACACCAGCTCCGGGGTATAGCGCAGGCTCAGGCTGTGGGCCAGCTGCCGGCGCAGATAGCCAGAACAGGATTGCAGCCCTTTTTTCAGCTCCTTCTGGTCGTAATCTCCCATGGCGCTGATATAAACTTTGCACCAGCGCAGATCGTTGGTGACTTCGCAGCGCAGGACGCTGAGCAGACCGCCGCCCAAGCGGGGGTCTTTCACCGTGGGCAGCAGCTCCGCCAGCGCCCGCATCACTTCTTCGCTGATTCTATCAATTCGATTAGAAGGCATATTTTTTCTCCTTCCGCCGGTCGGGACAGCCCGGCGGCCAAATAACGCGGCCCAAGCGCGCAGACGGCCTTCGGCAATGACGCCGGCGGCCTCTGGCGCAGCAGTCCCGGCCTGGGGCGCCCAGGCGGACGAATCCGCCGGACCGCCCCGGGGCGCGGCCGCGGCGATTAACGGGCGATTTCTTCCATGACAAAGGCTTCGATGATATCGCCCTCTTTGATATCGTTGAATTTTTCAAAACTGACGCCGCATTCATAGCCGGAAGCCACTTCGCGGACGTCGTCCTTAAACCGGCGCAGGGTGGACAGGACTCCCTCGTGAATCACGATGCTGTCCCGCACGATGCGGACCTGGGCGGCCCGCTGAACCTTGCCGTCGGTCACATAACAGCCGGCGATGGTCCCCACGCCGGAAACTTTGAAGGTCTGGCGCACTTCGGCATGGCCGATGACGGCCTCCCGATACTTGGGCGCCAACATTCCCTTCATGGCGGATTCAATCTCTTCCAAGCAGTCGTAGATGATGCGATACGTGCGGATCTGCACGTCCTGCCGGGCGGCGCTGTCTGCGGCGGCGGGCTCGGGGCGCACGTTGAAGCCCACGATAATGGCGCCGGAGGCGGCGGCCAGCATGACGTCGGATTCATTGACGCCGCCCACGCCGGAATGGATGACCTGGACTCGCACTTCCTCGTTGCTCAGCTTGCGCAGCGAGGCGGTGACAGCCTCGGCGCTGCCTTGGACGTCGGCTTTGACGATGATGTTGAAATCCTTGATCTCGCCCTCTTTGATATGGCTGAACAGGTTTTCCAGCGTGACTTTCTGCTGCAATTTGGCCCGTTCGTCCTTCTCCTCGGTTTTGCGCTGCTCGGCCAGCTCCCGGGCCATCCGCTCGTCTTCCACGGCGTAGAACAGGTCGCCGGCGTCGGGCACTTCGGAAAGGCCGATGATTTCCACCGGCATAGAGGGGCCGGCCTGTTCCAGCCTGCGGCCCTTGTCGTCCGTCATGGCCCGAACCCGGCCCACCGTCTTGCCCGCGATGACGATATCGCCGGCGTTCAGCGTACCGTTCTGAATCAGCACGGTGGCCACGGGGCCCCGGCCTTTGTCCAGCTTGGCCTCTACTACGGTGCCTTTGGCCCGGCGGTCTGGGTTGGCCCGCAGCTCCTGGATATCCGCCGTCAGCAGCACCATTTCCAGCAGATTCTCAATGCCGATCTTTTGCTTCGCAGAGATATTGCACACAATGGTGTCGCCGCCCCACTGCTCGGGCACCAGCTCATATTCCGTCAGCTGCTGGAGCACCCGGTCGGGGTTGGCGCCCTCTTTGTCGATTTTATTCACCGCCACGATGATGGGCACGTTGGCGGCTTTGGCGTGGTTGATGGCTTCCACCGTCTGGGGCATGACGCCGTCGTCGGCGGCCACCACCAGGATGGCCACGTCGGTGACTTGGGCGCCCCGGGCCCGCATGGAGGTAAAGGCCGCGTGCCCCGGGGTATCCAAAAAGGTGATCAGCCGCTGATCCAGCTGCACCTGATAAGCCCCGATATGCTGGGTGATGCCGCCGGCCTCGCCTTCGGTGACATTGGCGTTGCGAATGGCGTCCAGCAAAGATGTTTTGCCGTGGTCCACATGGCCCATGACCACCACCACCGGCGGGCGGGGCTGGAGGTTCTTTTCGTCGTCCGTGCTGTCGTCAATCAGACGCTCCTCGATGGTGACGATGACCTCTTTTTCCACCTTGGCGCCGAATTCCTCGGCCACCAGGCTGGCGGTGTCGAAATCCACGCTCTGGGATACGTTTGCCATCACGCCCAGCTTCATCAGCTGTTTGACCACGTCGGCGGCGGTCTTTTTCAGCCGAAGAGCCAGCTCGCCCACGTTGATTTCATCGGGAATCAGCACCTTGAGCTGGGCCTTTTTGGCCCGCTCCTGCATCTGCATCCGGCGCAGGCGCTCCTGCTCCTCCTGGCGCTTTTTGTTGCTCACAAAGCCCCGGCGGTCCGCCTGGCGCTTGATTTTCTGTTTGCCCTGGGGCTGGTTGATTTTCTGGGCCTTTTCGGGCACCAGCTGGTCGATGCGCTCGTCGTATTTGGAAAGATCCACCGAGTTGCCTCGGGTGTCCACCCGGGTGGTCCGGGGGCCCTTGGCGGAAGGCTGCTCCGCCGCGACCTGGGGCGCCGCTTCCTTGGCCTCTTTGGCGGGCCGCTCCTGCTTGGCCGGGGCGGTTTTGGTCTCCTTCTTCTGTTTTTCCAGCATCCGCTGCTCCGATTGCTGGCGGCGCTTCTGGGCGGCCTCCGCCGCCGGGGCGAACAGGGCGTCCAGGCTTTCCGCCTGGTTCTTTTGCGTCAGGTATTCAAAAATCACGTCCAGCTCCGGCTCCTTCAGCGCCTGGGCGTTGCTTTTGGGCGCTTGCAGATAAGCCCCCAATATCTCGGCAATCTCTTTATTGGGTTTGCCGAAGTCCTTTGCCACGTCGCTCACGCGGTATTTGATCATCATCGGTTATTTTCCCCCTTTGCGTGTATCGGAACCGGCCTTTCGGGCTGCCGCTCGGTCGGTTTTTTTCTGTTTGCGTTTTTTCTCCCTGGCCAGTCGGGCTTCCAAGGCCTGGGCGTCCTGGCCGAAGCCGCATTTTTGGCACAGCGCCAAGGCGAAGCCCGTGTCCGTCACAGCCAGGACGGCGCATTGGCCCATGCCCAGGACGGCGCCCAGCTCTTCCTTGCCCCAGGGCAGAAAGACCAGCGGCGCCTGACATTGGGCCGCGGCGCCCTTCGCCTGGTTCGACGTGTTGGGGCCGCAGTCCTTGGCCGCGGCGATCAGCCGGGCCCGGCCCTCTCGGGCGGCGTCATAGGCGCTCTCGCCCCCGACAGCCAGGCTGCCCGCCCGCTTCATCAGGCCGATAAAAGCCAAATTATTGTCCTTCTCCATGGGCCCCCTCCTCCTCTGCGAACTGCCGCCGCAGCGTCTCGTAAACCTCGTCGGGAATCGGGCAGTCCAGCGCCCGGCTGAGGGCCCGGGATTTGACGGCCTTTTCCAGGCAGGAGGCGCTTTTGCACAGATAAACCCCCCGGCCGGAGGCCTTTCCCTTTGGGTCATAGAGTATTTCGCCCTGCGGCGTGCGCACAACCCGGGCCAGTTGGTTTTTTTCCGTCTGCCGGCGGCAGGCGGCGCATTGCCGCACCGGAATTTTTTTTGGCATCTCTGCCTCCCCCTTTCACAGGCCTTGGGGCCCGTTTGCTTACTGCTCTTCCGCCTGCTGGGCGGCGTTGGCCAGGGCCTGCTCCAAGGCCTGGGACTGGGGCTTGATATCAATTTTCCAGCCTGTCAGCTTGGCGGCCAGCCGGGCGTTCTGCCCCTCTTTGCCGATGGCCAGCGAGAGCTGGTCGTCGGGCACGACCACGCTGCAGCTTTTGCCGTCCGCCCCGGGGGTCACCAGCAGCACGTCCGCCGGGGACAGAGCCTCGGCCACAAACTGCACCGGGTCTTCGGAATATTTAATGATATCGATTTTCTCCCCCTGCAATTCGTCTACAATGCCGGCCACCCGGGCGCCCCGGGGGCCCACGCAGGCGCCGATGGGGTCCACGTTTTCATCGGCGCTGGAGACGGCGATTTTGGTGCGGCTGCCCGCCTCCCGGGCGATGGAATTGATCATCACGGAGCCGTCGTAAATCTCGGGCACCTCCAGCTCAAACAGGCGCTTGACTAGGCCGGGGTGGGTGCGGGAAATGACCATCTGGGGCCCCTTGACCCCTCGGCGCACCTCCACCAGGTAAACCTTCAGCCGCTGGCCCTCCCGGATCTGCTCGTTTTTCACCTGCTCGGAAACGGGCAGCACAGCCTCGGTCTTATCCCGGCCGCTGCCCAGCTCCAAAATGACGCTGCCGTACCGGGGGTCGATGCGAGTCACCAGCCCGTTGAGGATTTCATGCTCTTTGGAGGCGAATTCATCGGCGATCATGCCCCGCTCCGCCTCCCGGATGCCCTGGATAATCACCTGCTTGGCCGTTTGCGTGGCAATGCGGCCGAATTTGGAGGCGTCGATTTCGATGCGCACCTCGTCTCCCAGCCGAGCCAGAGGCGAATACTGAGCCGCCTCCTCCAGCGAGATTTCCGCCGCCGGGTTTTCCACTTCCTCCGTCACAGTTTTGACGGCGTGCATGGCGATGGCGCCGGTCTCCGGGTTGATTTGAACAAACACATTCTCCAAAGCGGCGCTCTGGGCGTCTTTCTTATAAATCGCCTTGTATGCCGCGGCCAGGGCTTGGGCGATTCGTTCCAGCATATAGTCTTTTTTGACGCCCTTTTCCTTTTCTAGGTCGGCCAGGGCCTGCATCAATTCAACGTTCATGTCGCTTATTTTCGCCCCAAACAACTCGACGGCCGTTTGGGGACCCCCCTTTCAATTTTGATAGAGTTTCCCGGGAAACCGGGAAAACCGCTTCGCGCCGCCGGCGCGCCGTTTTGTCTCCCCGCCCTGCTATTCGTCTGCCGGCTGTTCCCGGCGGATGGATGTAAAATCAAAATATTCCCGGCAGCTGGAAACCTCCTGCCTGGGGTAGGCGGCGCCGTCCACCGTCAGCGTCTCGCCGTCGCAGGCCTCCAGCTTCCCCACCTTGTTTTTTGCGCCGTCGTGGGGGCGGTAAAAAGTCAGCTCCACCCGGCGGCCCAAAGCCCATTCAAAGTGCTCCGGCGTCCGCAGCGTCCGCTCCAGCCCGGCGGAGGAGACGCACAGTGTGTAGGAGGGCAGGCCGTCAAATTCCGGAGCGTCCAGCTGGGGGTCCACCGCCCGGCTCACATATTCGCAGTCTTCGATATCCACCCCAGTTTCTTTGTCCACTGTAATGACCAGCAGATAGCGGGGCCCCTCCTTTTCAAACGTCACGTCCCAGAGGCTCAAACCCCGCTCCTGGATGGGGGCGGCGCACATCTGGCGCACCTTTTGCAGCAGCGTTTTCGTCTGCACAGCGTTCCCTCCCGTCTTCCCGATTTCAATAAGAAAGAGTGGGTTTCCCCACTCTCCATCGTCAATCCTTCATAAATCGTATATAGTATATCATTGCAGGCGCTTAAAAGCAAGTGTTTCCACAAAAATGCTTCGCATTTTTGGCGTTTCCCTTCGCCAGGCCGCCATTGATTTGCTCTCCCAAATCCACTATAATGAATCCAACAGAAAAAATTTTGCCCAGCGGGAGGGACTCTCTATGGAAACGGAAACGCGGCCAAGCCGGAACTGCCCTTTTTGCGGGCGGCCCCTTTCCCCAAACGGCCTGTGCGACTGCCCCCAGGCCCGGGTGACGCTCAATCTGCGCCGGGCCTCCCTGGCGCCGCCAGACCCGCCTCCCCAACGGGGACGGGCCGGCTTTCTCCGCCGGACGCCGCTCCAGGACGAGCCGGCGGATCTCTATGACGCGGATTTTTACGAACAAGACGGGGAAGAAGGCGAGCCCGGGGCGGGGGACGGGCTTTTGCGGCAGACCCCAGAACCGCTTCCGCCTCCCCGCCCCTTTGGCCGGCTGAGGTCGGCCTGCCGCAACTTTTTCCCCTTCCTGGCCGCCTTTTTCCGCCGGCCCTTTCAGGCCATGGAAGCGGCTTGCCGGGGCCGGGATCTGCCTCTGGCCCTGCTTTATCTGCTGCTTTTTCTGGCCGGCGGCGGGCTCTTTACCGCCGCGCTGGCCCGACAGGGAGGCCGATTGCTCCAGGGCCTGCTGCGGGATATCGCCTCGCTGACGCCCTTCGATCTGCCGGGCCCCAGCCGGCTGTGGATCGAGCCCAAAGAGTTTTTCATCTGCGGCCTGCTGATGGCGCTTTGCTGGGCGCTGCTGGCCGCCTTAGCGGTCTTTCTGGCCTGCCGGCTGGCAAAAACCCGGCTGGATTTTCGGCAGGCGCTGATTCTCAGCGCCCTCTGCGGCCTGGCGCCCGCCTTGCTTTTCCTGTCGGCGGCCGGAGCCCTGTTTGTCTCCTTCCGCTTGGCGCTGGACTTGACGCTGCTGGCCGCGGCGGTTTATTTCGCACTGCTCTTCGCCGCCGCCTTCCGAGCCGCGGGGGCTCCCTCCGGCGGTCTTTTCTGCTTCGGCCTGCTGCTCCTGCTCTTTCTGGCCTTTCTCCTGTCCTTCCACAGCTGGACCTATATCCTCCAGCCCGCCTTGGACCGCCTGCTCTGGCTTTCCCTTTGGTGAGCCGGCGAGGACGGGGTTCGTCGGCTCTCCTACTGCTCCATATGGCGGCCCAGGAAATTGGCCATCGCTTGGGCCAGCTTGCACTCGGTTTCGCCGGCCGCGCCGCCTTCGCCGGCGTAGGCCACGCAGCCCAGCAGGTCGCCGCCGCTGAGCACAGGCGCTGCGGCCAACACCTCCAGGCTGGGTTCGCCTTGGCAAAGAGGCGCCGCCGGGCCGTCTTTGCCGCCTCGGTAAAGCTGCCGGGCCTCCATCACCTGGCCCAGCTCCGGGGAGAGTCGGCGTTCGGCCAGCTCCTTTCTGGGCGCGCCCGCGCAGGCCACGATCATGTCTCGATCGGTCACCACCGCCACGCCGCCGGTTGCCCGGTACATGGCGTCGCACACTTGTTGGGCAAATTCGCTTTGGTCGTCCATCAGGGAGTATTTCTTAAAAATAACGCTGCCGTCCTTTTCCGTAAAGATTTCCAGGGGGTCCCCTTCCCGAATGCGAAGGGTGCGGCGAATTTCTTTGGGAATCACCACGCGGCCCAGATCGTCTATACGGCGGACTATGCCGGTCGCTTTCATGGTTAAACGCTCCTTCTATCGAAATTTTCTCCCATAGTTTCTGCCGAAAATCCGCGTTTATTCCGCTTCCGCCCAATTCTGGCTCAAAGTTTTAATCGTTTGAGCACTGGGACAAAGACTGCTCTTTTGTTGTATCATTGTCCAGATATGATTATCAGCGGTATCGAGCTTAGCAGAAATGCTCTTACAGAGATTGTAAGGCATTGTAATTGTGGTCGTCTTTTATTGCCTGCGCGTAATCATTATGTAGCTGGTAAGATTGGCGACAGCAAAATTGACGTAGAATGCAGGGGCAGGCATTATACTCCGTTAAATACGTTTGCAGGATATATGATGGAGGATGCTCCGCATGATTGACTCACAGTATCAGGGCACAGATTGATTTACCGAATGGGGTTTATTTGTTTCCTTGATATAGAAATCAATAAGATAGCTGTATTTGAATAAGGGTGTATTTTGTGTCTGAGGACAAGGAGAACTTGCCATCCGTTGGATTATATAGAGCAGCTTACGGCTTTAAGGTTTTAGACTGTGCTGATAGTGCTAGTTTTTTAGAGTCAAAGGCGCTGGAGTTGTCAAGGAATCATAGCGGCGCTTGCTTTGCAGTATATTTGGATATTGCGCCAGATAACGCGGCAGACCTTTGGCAAAGCTTCGCTTTTGTTTGACAAGGTCTTTTTCTGGCTCCGCCGAATCCTTGACAAACGAAAGCGCAGGGCGTATACTAAGCACATTGTTAGTAGCCTAACTGTTTTGCAAAGGGGGGATTGGATGCGGACGGCGCCTATGATCGGAGCGCAGCTGCGAGATCTGAGCAACTTGATGAAGCGCCGGGTGGACGCGGTCCTGCTCCAAGCTGGCATCGACCAGGTGACGGGAATCCAGGGCCGGGTGCTGGGATTTATTTCTCACTGCCAGAACCAGCCTGTTTTCCAGCGGGACCTGGAAGAGGCCTTCCACATCCGCCGCTCTACGGCCACGGGCATTTTGCAGCTGATGGAGCAAAAGGGACTGCTGGAGCGCCGGCCGGTGGAGCAGGACGCCCGGCTCAAACAGCTGTGTTTGACGCCTCGGGCCCTGGCCATCCATCAAGCCATCGAAACCCAGATTTTCCTGGCGGAGGAGGAATTGGCCTCCTGCCTGACGCCGGAGGAGCTGGAGCAATTTTTCTCCATCGTCGCCAAGCTCCGCCGCCGCTTGGAGGAATAACGCCGCCTGCGGGCGGCGATTTTCCCGCCCCAATTGTTAGCAAGCTGACAGTTAGGATGGTAACAATATTCGATTCGCCTGATCCCGGCAAACCGGAAACAGCGCCCCGCCCGGCGCCGGCAGGTTCCCTTGTTCGATTTTGTTTCCGCGCTCTTTTTATTTTACCCAAAGGAGGTTATTTATGCTCAAACCACTGCTCGCTCAAGTGAAAGAATTCAAGCGTTCCTCCATCCTCGCGCCGGTTTTCATGGTGCTGGAGGTTCTGATGGAGCTGGCCATCCCGCTGATGATGTCCTCCATCATCGACGACGGCGTGAACCGGGGAGACATGGGCCATGTGTGCCGCGTGGGCGCGCTGATGGCCTGCATGGCCCTGTTGTCCCTCAGCTTCGGCGCGGCCTCGGGCCGGCTGGCCGCCCGGGCCAGCAGCGGCTTCGCCCGCAATCTGCGCCGCAGTATGTTCGCCAACATTCAGACCTTCGCCTTTTCCAATCTGGATAAATACTCTACATCCGGCCTGATTACTCGCATGACCACCGACGTCACCAACGTGCAGAACGCCTACCAGATGATCCTGCGGATGTGCGTCCGGGCGCCGGTGATGCTGATCTGCGCCCTATTCATGGCCGTTTCCATCAACGCCCGCCTTTCCCTGATCTTTCTGGCGGCCATCCCCTTTTTGGCGCTCTGCCTGGCGCTGATTACCAAAAACGCCCACTCCGCCTTTTTGCAGGTCTTCCGCCGGTACGACGACCTGAACGCCAGCGTCCAGGAAAATCTGGGCGCCATCCGGGTAGTCAAATCCTATGTGCGGGAAAGCCATGAATCCGACAAGTTCCAACAGGCCTGCGACCAGGTGTATCGTCTGTTTGTCAAGGCCGAGCGGACTTTGGCTTTCAACGCCCCTGTGATGCAGTTCACCATGTATAGCTGCGTCCTGATGCTGTCCTGGCTGGGCGCCAAATCCATTGTGGCCGGCAGCCTGACCACAGGCCAGCTGATGAGCCTGTTCTCCTATGTGATGAACATCCTGATGAGCCTGATGATGCTTTCTATGGTCTTCGTCATGATTACCATGGCCCGGGCCTCGGCGGACCGCATTGTGGAGGTGCTCCAGGAAACGCCCGATTTGAAGGAGGATTCCGCCCCCCTGACCCAGGTGAAAGACGGCTCTATCCGCTTCGACCACGCGACCATGCGGTATCACGCAGGCGGCAAGCCCGCTCTGCGGGATATCAGCCTGACGATAGCCTCCGGGGAGACGCTGGGCGTGATCGGCGGCACAGGCAGCTCCAAATCCACCCTGGTGCAGCTGATCCCCCGGCTTTACGAAGCGGCGGAAGGCCAGGTTTTGGTGGGCGGGCAGGATGTGCGCCGCTACGATTTGCAGGCCCTGCGCAGCCAAGTGGCCATGGTGCTGCAAAAAAACACCTTGTTTTCCGGCACAATACGGGAAAACCTGCTTTGGGGCAATGAACGCGCCTCCCAGCAGCAGATAGAGGAGGCCTGCAAAGCCGCCCAAGCCCACGACTTTATCCAGGCTATGCCCCAGGGCTACGACACGATGATCGAGCAAGGGGGAACCAACGTCTCCGGCGGGCAAAAACAGCGGCTGTGTCTGGCACGGGCTCTGCTGAAGAACCCGAAAATCCTGATTCTGGACGATTCTACCAGCGCGGTGGATATGCGCACCGACAGCCTGATCCGCCAGGGCCTGGCCGAGAGCCTGCCCGACGCCACCAAAATCGTCATCGCCCAGCGAATTTCCTCGGTTCAGCACTGCGATCATATCTTGGTGCTAAACAACGGCGAGGCCGAAGCCTATGGAACCCATGAACAGCTTTTGGAGGAGAGCCCCATTTATCGGGAAGTCTATCTCTCCCAGCAGAAAGGAGCGGATGAACAATGAGCCCAACCCCTTCCAGAGGACCGGGAGGACCTGGCGCCCCTCGAGGGCCCCACGGGCCCCGCATGATGGGCAAGCGCCCCGCTGTGGAACACCCTTGGCGGGCGCTGCGCCGGCTGCTGGCCTATATATTGCGCCGATACAAAGTTCATTGCGCCCTGGCGGTTGTGATGATTTTCATCCATACCGCCGCCACTGTAGCGGGAAATTTGTTTCTCAAAACCCTGATTGACGATTATATCGCCCCCTTCCTCACCCAAGCCGCGCCGGATTTCGCCCCCCTGCTGCGCCAGCTGGCCTTGATGGCCCTGGTATTCCTCAGCGGCGTGCTGTCCGTTCTGATTCAGAACCAGCTGATGGTTTCTGTCTCCCAAGGGACTTTGCGGGACTTGCGCTGCGACCTGTTCCGCCACATGGAAAGCCTGCCCCTGCGGTATTTTGACACCAACGCCCACGGCGATATTATGAGCGTCTACACCAACGACATCGACACGCTGCGGCAGATGATCAGCCAAAGCCTCCCTCAGCTGATCTCTTCCGCCGTCACCATTGCCAGCGTACTGGCCTCCATGCTGGCCCTGAGCCTGCCCCTCACCGGCCTTTCCCTGCTGATGGTAGGGCTGATGATTCTCGCTATCCGCAAGCTGACTGGCGCCTCCGGCGGCCATTTTGTGGCGCAGCAGAAAAATCTAGGCGCCGTCAACGGCTATATTGAAGAAATGATCGAGGGCCAAAAAGTAGTCAAAGTCTTTTGCCGGGAGGAAAAAAATATCGAGACCTTCAACCGGCTCAACGACGCCCTCTATGAAAGCGCGGACAAAGCCCATGGGTTTGCCAATATCCTGATGCCCGTTATGAGCAATCTGGGCAACCTGAGCTATGTGGTCGTGGCCGCGGCGGGCGGCGCTCTGGCCGTGGGCGGCGTTGGCGGCTTCACGCTGGGCAGCCTGGCGGCCTTTCTCCAGTTCAACCGTAGCTTCAGCCAACCCATCACCCAGATTTCCCAGCAGTTCAATTCCATCATCATGGCTCTGGCCGGCGCTCAGCGGGTATTCGCCCTGCTGGACGAAAAGCCTGAGCAGGACGGCGGGACCTACCGGCTGGTCAACGCGCGCCAAAGCGCCGGCCTGCTGCGGGAATGCCAGGAGCGCACCGGCCAATGGGCCTGGAAATCCCCAGAGGGCAAGCTGATTCCCCTGCGGGGAGACGTGCGCTTTGAAAACGTGGATTTCGGCTATACGCCGGAAAAGCAGGTGCTCAAGCAAATCAGCCTGTTCGCCAAGCCTGGACAAAAAATCGCCTTTGTCGGCGCCACAGGGGCGGGCAAAACCACCATTACCAACCTGATCAACCGGTTTTATGACATCGACCAAGGCCGGATTTTGTACGACGGCATCCCGGTCAGCCAAATTTGTAAAGAGTCCCTGCGCCGCTCCCTGGGCATTGTGCTCCAAGATACCAAGCTGTTCACCGGCACGGTGATGGAAAACATCCGCTACGGCCGGCTGGACGCCACGGACGAAGAGGTGACCGCCGCCGCCCGGCTGGCCAACGCCGACGCCTTTATCCAGCAGCTACCCAAGGGCTATCAAACCATGCTGTCCGGCGACGGCGGCAGTCTGTCCCAGGGCCAGCGGCAGCTGTTGGCCATCGCCCGGGCCGCCGTGGCCGATCCGCCGGTGTTGATTCTGGACGAAGCTACCTCCAGCATCGACACCCGCACAGAGCAAATTGTGCAAGAGGGCATGGACAACCTGATGCAAGACCGGACGGTCTTCGTCATCGCCCATCGCCTTTCCACCATCCACAATTCCAACGCCATCATGGTACTCGAAAACGGCCGAATCATCGAGCGAGGCGACCACGAGGAGCTGATCGCCCAAAAAGGCCAGTATTACCAGCTTTACACCGGCAAATTCGAGCTGGCCTGATCGCCGCAAGGGCTTCTGCGTCAGGCGGCGAGGCGTCTGCCGGCTCCTGCCGGCGGGAAGTTTGGCCGCCGGACCTTCTTCCCCAAGGGCGCCGGCCTCTGCTCCCTCAGCTTAAGTCGCTCTCTCAGCCAGACTTTATGCGAAACCAAAAATCGCCGCTTCTTGAGAAGCGGCGATTTTCTTTTTCTCCTTTGCCTCGCCGACGGGGGTTGACAGTTTGGCCCCAAGTGTGTATACTAACAATAACACCTTGGCACAAACCGATAAGGCCGCTTGGAACAACGCGATTTTGAAAAAGGAGCTGTTGACGATGCCCGTGATTAAAATTTCCCTGACAGAAGAGGAATTTTCCGAATTGGAGGCCCTGGCCGCCAAAGAAAAGATGTCCATTCAAGACCTGTTCCGCTACAAGACGCTTGCAAATGCAAAAAAGAACCCGGCTATGTTTACGCCGGAGGAAGCGGTCAAACGGGCGCTGGAAAAGTTTTCGACGGAAGACCCGCCTTTCACTCTGCCCGATATTTACGGCGAGGCTTGGCTCGACTTGAATCCCCGCATGACGGGGGTTTTTGGAAAACGTTTCTTCAATTATACGGCCGCCATAGACGCTATCCAATTCGTAGGCATGACGCCAAACAACCGCAGGGCCGTTTATCGAATTGCCAAGCAGTAACGATCTGGTTTTCCAGAGGGCGCCGCCCTCTAAGAGCCCGCGGCCTTGAACGGCGGGCGAGCTTTTGCCGCCGCTCTCTCTGCCAAACCATATGAAACCAAAAATCGCCGCTTCTTGGGAAGCGGCGATTTTCTTCTCTTTTTTGCTCGTCGACGAAACCGCCGATCGACTTGGCAGAGCGCGAAACAGATCCCCTGCCGCCGAGCGGCGAAGAACCCGTTATCCCTTGCCGACGCGAGTCTGCCCGCCGGCGCCGGCCGACGGCCGAACGACGGCTTTGGCGCGCCATTTGCCTTTTTTGTAAGCCAGCACAGTCAGCGCGGCGCCCATGCACCAGGAAATCAGCAAGCTGATAAACAGGCTGGTAGGGGAATGGGTCAGCGCCGCGATGCCATAGGCCAGGGGCACGCGGATCACTACTGTGGTAATCATGGAAATCCACATCGGGGTCATGGTGTCGCCGGCGCCGCGCATGACGCCGGACAGAGTCTGGTTAACGGCCATGGCCACATAGCCCACGGCCAGAATCCGCATCATCTTTTGCCCCAGAGCCACCACTTCCGGGGTCTCGGTGAACAGCCGCATCAGCGGCCCGCCCAGCAGCAGGATGGCGGCCACCAGAGCGGCGCTGACAGCCAACACCAGTTTCAAACCGTCCCTCACGCCTTCCTGCACCCGGTCCACCCGTCCCGCGCCCATGTTTTGGCCGGTATAAGTAGTCATGGCGTTGCCAAAGGTGAAATTGGGCATCATGGCAAAGCCGTCCACCCGCATGACAACGGTATTCACCGCGATAACCATGGCGCCGAAGCTGTTGGTCAGCGACTGCACCACAATGGCCGCCATGGAGAAAATCGCCTGGGAAAGGCCGGAGGGCAAGCCCAGCTTCACCAGGTCCTTCGCCAAGTCCATATGGGGTTTCAGAGTATGGAAGTTCAGATCCAGCACATCCTTCATCCGCGTCAGGCGGCGCAGGCACAAAAAGGCGGAAACAAACTGGGCGATAATGGTGGCCAGGGCCACGCCGGAAACGCCCATGTCAAACTGGGCCACAAACAGGATATCCAGCACGATATTCAGCCCGCAGGCCACGATCAGAAACGCCAGGGGCATCACCGCATCGCCCATGCCCCGCAGCATACCGGCGATGATATTATAATAAGCCATGCCGGCAATGCCCAGAAAATAGATGGTCATGTAGGACGAAGTCATGTCAAAAATCTCCGCCGGCGTGCCCACCATCCGCAAAAACGGCGGGACCAGCAGAGGGCCCGCAACCATCACGGCCAATGAAACCAGCATCGTCATTGTGACTGTGGTGCCCACCGTATTGGAAAGCTCCTGGCGGCGCTTGGCGCCGAAATACTGGGCGGTCATCACGCCGGCGCCGGTGGAAATGCCCACAAAAAGCACCAGCAGCAAGTTGATCATCGGCCCGCTGGCGCCCACGGCGGCCAAGGCGTTGTCGCCCACATACTGGCCCACCACAATGGAATCCACCGTGTTGTAAAGCTGCTGGGCCAGGTTCCCAATCAAGAGAGGGATGGCAAATTGAATCAGTTTTTTCACCGGGCTGCCCACCGTCATATCCTGGGCGCCCATAAACCGGGAAAGTCCTCCGGCCATACCGTCACTCCTTTTCCTTTTTATCTTCTACAAAAATGCAACGCCTGGGGCCAAAGGCTCCAGGCGTCCCCGCGTTTAACGGCTAAACCCCTTATGAATTGTTATGATATCACAAAAGAAATTTCTTTTCAATAATGTTATATCTGGAAATTTATCTGGAGTTTATTCCCTGTCTGCCGTCTGCCGCCGGTCCAGCCAAAGCCAAAGCAACTCCATCAGCAGGTAAAATATCCAGCCCCAGAACAGCAGCTCATCCGCCGAGGGACCCCAAAGGTCCCGGCTATTTCGCCCGCCAAGTTCGGTATCAAACCGCCAGCCGGTATACCAGCCCAGCTTATCCCCAGGGCCACACGGGATCTGGCACAGCAAAACCAAGATCAGTCGGGAGGAATTCCCCCACCAACAGCCCGGCAAAGGGCCTGGGCCGGGCCGCAAAGAGATAGAGAAGATAAGCAACAATTACGATCACCATCAGAATAATAAGCCAAGCGCAGATACGGCTGGCGCTTTTGCAGCAGCAACAAGTGCAGCGCGCTGATTTTTTCGGCTATCTCCGGCGGCGTCTGGTCGCCGGGCTGAAAGGTCTGGGCAAAGCGGTGAAGCAACCAAGGATTAAGCCAATCAAACGCAAAGACAAACCCGCCCTGGAGAGCGCAGTAGGCAAAAGAACAGATTCCGGCGGCAACCCAATCCTTCTTTCGGATACAGAAAAAGGAGTTCAATTCTTTACCTCTCTCATAAAATGATTCAGAATCAGCCGTCACAGCTGACTCTGAATAAAGTTTGACAATCAATCCTCTTTTTCGTCTTCCGGAATCATAGATTCCCTACAGGTCGGCGCAATACTCAACTTGCAAATCAATGAACTCAAAAAGGCAGAAAGCAAAAGTGCTTTCTGCCTTATTAAGAGACCATTGGATAACCGCCAAAGCCGGTTACCCACCCAGCCCCGATATATGCCTGCCGGCGCATGCCGGCCTATCCGAACATTTTCAGCAGGAAACCAGCGGCCACGGCGCTGCCGATGACGCCGGCCACGTTGGGGCCCATGGCGAACATCAGCAGGTAATTGGATTTGTTGTATTTCTGGCCCTCCACATTGGCCACCCGGGCGGCCATGGGCACGGCGGAAACGCCGGCCGCGCCAATCAGCGGGTTGATCTTGCCGTGGGTCAGCTTGCACATCAGCTTGCCCAGCAGCAGGCCGCCGGCGGTGGAAAAGGCGAAAGCCGTCAGGCCCAGGGCGATGATCATTAGGGTCTGGGGCTTCAGGAAAATCGTGCCGTCGGCGCTGGCGCCGACGGAAATGCCCAGCAGGATGGTGACGATGTTAATCAGCGCGTTCTGGGCGGTGTCGCTCAGGCGGGGCACAACGCCGCTCTCCCGGAACAGGTTGCCCAGCATCAGCATACCCAGCAGCGGGGCCACGGAGGGCAGCATCAGCACCACCACAATGGTGACGGCGATGGGGAAAATAATCTTTTCTGTCTGGGAAACTTTGCGCAGCTGCTTCATCTGGATTTTGCGCTCTTCCTCTGTAGTCAGCAGCCGCATGATGGGGGGCTGAATCAGCGGAATCAGCGCCATGTAGGAATAGGCCGCCACGGCGATGGGCGCCAGCAATTCCGAGGCCAGCTTGGTGGCCAGGAAAATGGCCGTGGGCCCGTCGGCGCCGCCGATGATGGCGATAGCCGCCGCCTGTTGGGGGGTGAAATCAATGCCGGGGATCGTATGGCCCATGACGATGGCCATCACAAAGGCCACATAGATGCCCAGCTGAGCCGCGGCGCCCAGCAGCAGGCTGAGGGGGTTGGCCAGCATGGGGCCGAAGTCAGTCATGGCGCCCACGCCCATAAAAATCAGGCAGGGGAAGATACTGCTCTTGACGCCTTGGCTAAAGAGATACAGCAGGCCGGCTTTGGTCCAGTGCTCGCCCTCGGGCGCCGGAGACATCAGGCCGCCCAGAGGCAGGTTGACCAGCAGCATACCAAAAGCGATCGTCAACAGCAGCATGGGCTCGAACTTTTTGACAATAGCCAGGTAAATCAGCACACAGGCCACCGCCACCATCACGGCCTGTTGCCAAGTCATGGCCATCAGGCCGGAATCCATGACCAGGCCTTTCAACGTTTCAGCGATATTCATAAGGGCCTCCTTAGGAAATCACAAAGAGCAGGTCGCCGGTGTTTACCTGTTTGCCCTTGTCTGCGGCAATCTGGACGATGGTTCCGCTCTTGGGGGCGGTGATTTCGTTTTCCATCTTCATCGCCTCCAGAATGACGATCACGTCGCCTTCCTTGACGGCGGCGCCTTGAGCGACCTTCACGTCGATGACGCTGCCGGGCATGGGGGCGTCCACCC
>CAJUIK010000006.1:0-54572 GCA_910585875.1 uncultured Eubacteriales bacterium
GCCCTGTATACCGCCCGGGCCATGCAGCTGGGGCCCGCCGCCGCCACCCTGCAAAGCCCTTCCCTGACTTTCCGGGACGCCGACGACGTGGCCAGCCAGAACCGCTCGGCAGTCTATCTGCTGGCCAAATTCAAAGTGGTAGAGGGCATGGAAAACAATGAATTCCAGCCCAAGGGCCCCGTCACGCGGGCCCAAGTGGCCGCCATCCTGTCCCGAGCTATGGATTACATGGAGGGCAACGGCCTGGAAGCGGAATTTGCCGACTACACCTCTTATCCCTTTCAGTCGGGAACCGTGGTCGAATGCCAGGCCGACGGGGAATCCTATCTGCTGACCCTGCGGGACGCCAAGGGCGAAACCGAAAAAATCCGGATCCCCTCCAAAACCCCCTTCTACCAGGACGGCGCCAAAATCAGCCCCTCTGAGGCCGCCGCCGGCGGTTTTGCCCGGGTGCGCTGCCAGCCGGGCAGCAGCGCCGCGCCGGAATCCGTGACCATCCTCTCCAACCCCCAGGCCAATCTGGGCACAGTGGAAAAAATCTCCGCCAACCAGATTGTCGTCAAAGACAGCAGCGGCGAAAACCAGACCTTTATCATCGACCGGTTCACCCAAGTGCTGGCGGGCAGCCAGCTGGGGGATCGGACGGCGATCGACCCGGAGGCCGGTTACCGCGCCGCTTCCTGCACCAGCGACGGCATGGGACGCCTGCTTTCCCTGCGCCTCACCGGCGGCGGCGCCGAACAGACCGGTTTGATTGTGGATGTGGATGGCGACAGCCTGTTAGTCAACAGCGTTTCCGGCGTCATCTCCCGCTATCAGATCCCCGATTCGGCGGAAATTTTAGTCAACGGCGCGGCGGCTTCCCTGTCTGAGACGCACAAGGGCCGCTGGGTTTCCCTGCGGGTTTCCCATGACGACGGCAAAGTGACCAGCGTGGATGTGGACGCCCGATCCCAGTACCTCCAAGCCGTCTATGACAGCGCCGTCAGCTACGAAGGCGCCAACGCCCTGCGGGTTACCGGCGTGAGCGACAACCGAACGGCTACCTATCGGCTGGCCCAAGGCTGCCGCATCGTCAACCAAGGCAAGGAGACGACCTATCAAAACATCCCCAAGGGCAGTTTGCTGACCATGAAGCTGACAGATAACCGCATCACAGAGCTCTATGCCGAAACCGGCGATTACACCGCCTCCGGCGCTTTGGCCGGCCTGGAATTTGGCGAAACCATCGTGCTGGAAGTCAAGGACGACCAGGGCGGCGTCTCCATCTTCAGCCTGAACCCGAACCGGCTGCCTGCCGTGCGCCGAGACGGCAAAACCAGCTCCATCGACCGGCTGACCAGCGCGGATTCGCTGACGGTGACGGTTTCCGCCGGCAAGCCCACGCTGATTGAAGCCAAAACCAAGAGCCAGGCCGTCTCCGGCAAAGTGGAGCGCGTCTCCTTTGATTCTTCCGGCAACCTGCTGTATCTGACGGACAAAAACGGCGAAACAACCCCTTACACCCTGGCTTCCGGCGTCAGCGTCGTCAGCGGCAGCTCGAAAATCGACCTGTCCGACGCGGTGGGCGGCTCCGTTACCTTGACGGTGGTCAACGGCCTGGTCACCGAAGTCAAACTCACCGGCGGGACACCTGCCACCGGCGAGCTGCTGGGCTCTGTTTTATTCGTCAATGTCTCCGACAAGGTGATTTTGCTGGAGACCGACAGCGCCCGGGTGGACAACCGGGTTTCCGTCTCCGCCCCCGCCGGCGCCAAAATCATGCGAGTCAACGGCGTCAGCCTGACGCTGGACAACATCCAGCCCGGCGACCAGCTGCAAGTCTTCGGCGCTTACAAAGGCGATGAATTTATCGCCGCCATGATCCTGGTCAAATAACCCGCTAACTCCAGCAAGCCTTGATTCCAGCCCGGGAAATACAAAAATCCCGCGGACCAGCCTGATAAAACAGGCTGGTCCGCGGGTATTTTTTGCCAAAAAGTCGGCTTTCGCTCGGTTATTCGGCGTAATTGTCAAAATAGCCCTGCACCAGCACAATGGGAGTTCCCTTGTCGCCGCTGCCGGAAGTCAGGTCGCAGAGGGAGCCGATCAGGTCGGTGAGCCGCCGGGGCGTCGTGCCCTGGGAAACCATCTGGCCGGTCAAATCCTCCCCCTTGTTGCGGATATACTCGGAAATGGCGTCTTTCAGCTCCTGGCCCTGCAAATGGGCGAATTCGTTGTCCGCCAGATATTTCAGCTTGACTTCGTTGGGCTGGCCCTCCAGCCCGCTGGTGTAGGCCGGAGAGACCACCGGGTCGGCCAGCTCCCAAATTTTCCCTACCGGATCCTTGAACGCGCCGTCGCCATAGACCATTACTTCCACTTTTTTGCCTGTGCGCTCCAGAATCCCCTTCTGGATGGCCTCCACCACAGCGCCGCAATTTCGGGGGAACAGCTTGACGGATTCTTCCGTAGCCTTATTGGAGCCCAGCAGGCCGTATTGCTCGTTGCAGCCGCTGCCGTCCACCGGCTGGCTGAGAATCTCGTCCAGGCAGTAAACCTTTTCCGCCCCAGCCTTTTGCAGCAGCCGTTTGCTGCGGGCCCGGGTGTGGATATCGCAGCACAGCACGTTCTTGGTATAATCCAAAATCGCCCGGCAGTCGTTGGCCAAAACGGCCTCTGCCTGGCAGCCGCAGCTCTCGATGATTTCTTTGTAATAGGCGATGTAGTCCACGCCGGTAAAGGTGTGCCGCGCCGAGCCAAACAGCTCCCGGAACTGCTCCTCGGCCAGCACGTCCGCCCAAGGGTTGACTCCCTTTTCGTCCAACGCGTCCAGGCTGACGATGTGATTGCCCACTTCGTCGGAAGGATAGCTGAGCATCAACACAATTTTCTCCGCGCCTTTGGCGATGCCCTTCAGGCACATGGCAAACCGATTGCGGCTCAGGATGGGAAACACCACCCCCAGCGTTCCGCCGCCGAATTTTTGCCGGACGTCCTTGGCGATCTGTTCCGTGGTGGCGTAATTGCCCTGAGCCCGGGCCACCACCGCCTCTGTGACGGCGACGACGTCTTTCTCCCGGATTTCAAAGCCGTCGCTCTGGGCGGCGGCCAGCACGCTGTCCACCACAATCCGGCTGATATCGTCTCCCTGGCGGATAATCGGGGCCCGAACGCCCCGGGAAACAGTTCCCACTAATCTTTCCACAGTTTCATACTCCCTTTATCTTTCTATTCCCGGTCTGCCCGGTTGTAGCCGTTTTTTATAAGGCCGGCCGTCGGCCTTACAACCCCATTATACAGGAGAAACCGCCGGGAAAAAACTATTTTTTTCGCCGGCGGGCAAAATTCCCTCTTTTTTGTGCAGAGCAAAGGCCCCGCCCCGCCAAAGGGACAGGGCCTGAGCCCATATATCAAAAAAGAAGAAAAAAGGGGAAACAACTGTTCAAAACCCGCCTCAGCCCGCCGCGCCCCGCAAGGCCATGACGCAGCCCTTGACGACGGCCTCCGCCTCCTGGCGGTGGCTGCGCCGGCGGCTGGCGAACTCCTGCTGATCCTGCAAAAAACGGCTCATCGCCTGGTCCCCCGCCGGATAAGAGCACGTCAGCGCCAGCCGCTGGGCTTGGCCCAGGCTGCGCTTCAGCTGCCGGCATTGGCGCGCTTCGTAAAGGACGTGCTGCCGGCGGGTGTATTGGCTCCGGCTGATATGGGGCTGGCAAAAACTATCCGCCGCAAAATGGCAGATCATGCCCAACCGGAAGCTGCGGCGCCACCGGCCTCGGGGCGTCTTCGTCCGATAACGAAGGGTCTGGCAGGCCGCTTCCGCCACGTCGTGATATCCGGTTTCCGTCCGCTTCAGGATATCGGGAAACACGCTGCCCAGGGCAAAAGCCAGGGGATTGAGCCGGTCGTCAAAACGCCGCTCCATCACCTGCCGCACCCGACTGGCGATGCGGATATGGGGAATCATCAGCATAAGAGGAAAATCACCTCCTGTCTGGAAAACGCCTTTATTGTAGCAGATCAACATGACGGGTTCGTGATCGTTTTATGAAAAATTCAAAAATCTTTCCCGCCCATACAAAACGCAGGGCTTTCGCCCTGCGCCCTGTCATTTAAACGATGGAGGTCTGAGAGAACAGGCGCTCATTCCTGTTCTGCCGCTGATAACAAAATACCACGGATTGCGCAAGATGTCCAATCGTTTTTCCCTATCCGCTCCAAACCCTTTATCGATATTCCTCGTCCCTCTCCTTTTTGTTTGTGGAAAATTCACAAAATACCCTTTGAAAACCTGGAAAAACAGTTGAATTTTGCCCGAACGGCGTGTATGATAAAAGTAATGCGCGGAGCCGTCGGCGCGGCCCATCTGCGGCGCGCTTTGCCGCGGAGTCCGGCCGAAGTCCATTGCAAATTGTTTGAACTGCGCCGGCCGCAGAACAAACCAACCGGCGGAGAACCCTCCGCCCATAGGAAAAGGAGAGATTGCCATGAACGCTTTTCAGGAAGCCCGCAGGCTGGAGGAACAGATTGTCCAGTGGCGCAGGCAAATCCACCGCCATCCCGAGGTGGGCCAGGCTCTGACCCAAACCGCCGGCTTGGTGCGGAGCAAGCTGGAGGAATGGGGAGTGGAATATCGGGAAGTCATCCCAAACGCCTTTATGGCTTACATCGGCCCCAAGGGCGGCAAAAGCGTCCTGCTGCGGGCGGATATGGACGCTCTGCCCATGGACGAGCAGACCGGCTTGCCCTTCGCTTCGGAATGCCCCGGCGCCATGCACTCCTGCGGCCACGACACCCATACCGCCATGTTGCTGGGCGCCGCCAAGATTCTAAAAGACCATGAGAGCGAACTGACCGGCCAGGCTATCTTGATGTTCCAGCCTGATGAGGAAGGCCTCACCGGCGCCCGGGATATGATCGCCGCCGGCTGCCTGAAAGACCCCAAGCCGGATCGGGCCGTAGCCATTCACATCTCGGCGGACGCGCTGAAAACCGGCCAGCTCTCCATTCGCAGCGGCGTCTGCATGGCCTCCAGCGACGGCTTTCGCATCCGGCTCCACGGCAAGGGCGGCCACGGCGCCTCGCCGGAGGACAGTATCAGCCCGGTTTACGCCGGCGTCAAGCTCATCGGCGCTTTTGCGGATATCGCCCGCTACGAGCTGGACCCCCAGCAGCCCGCCGTCGTCAATATCTGCGCGATCCACACGGGCTCTACGTACAATATCATCCCCAACGACTGCGAGATCATGGGCACGGTCCGCACCTTCAATGAGAAGCAGCGGGCCCGGCTCCTGGAGCGGCTGCAACAGGCCATGAACCAAGTCGCCGCTCTGTATCGCTGCACAGCCGAATGGCATATCGGCCAGAGCGCCCCCAGCACCCACAGCGACGAGCAGTTCAGCGCCCGTCTGCATCAGCTGCTGTCCCGGGATCTGCCGGAAATCGACTTGATTCCCCTGCAAAAGACCCGGGGCATGGGGAGCGAGGATTTCTCTTTCGTCACCCAGCAGGTCCCTTCGGCTATGGTTTCTTTGGGCAGCACCAGTCCCCAGGGCCAAGCCTACCCCATGCACCATCCCAAGGTGGTGTTCGATGAAAAGACCTTTGTCTATGGAACCGCCGCTTATGTGCAGATCGCCCTGTCCTATTTTGCGGACGAAGAATAAACCGACAACCATCTAATAATCATAAAGGAGCGCGAACAACATGAATTTGCTGCAAGAAGCTCAGGCCATCCAGGAGCAGATCGTCTCCTGGCGCCGCTATTTCCACCAGAACCCGGAGCTGGGTCTGGAACTGCCCCTCACCGCTGCCAAAGTCAAAGAGGAGCTGGACAAGATGAACGTCCGCTATCGGGACTGCGGCCAAAGCGGCGTGGCGGCCTATATCGGCAAAGAAGGGGGCAAGAGCATCCTGCTGCGGGGCGATATGGACGCCCTGCCGCTGACAGAGGACACCGGCCTGCCCTACGCCTCCCAGCGCCCCGGAAAAATGCACGCCTGCGGCCACGATACCCACGCCGCCATGCTGCTGGGCGCGGCCATGCTGCTGAAGGACCATGAGAGCGAACTGAACGGCCTGGCGATCCTGATGTTCCAGCCCGGCGAAGAAGTGCTGGCCGGCGCAAAATCCATGATTGACGACGGCTTGCTGGAAAACCCCAAGCCGGATCACGCGGTGGCCATCCATATCGCCGGAGACCCGTTGAAAACCGGCCAGCTCAAGATGGGCCGGGGCGTGGTTTCCGCCTCCAGCGACAGCATCCGGGTGATACTGCACGGCAAGGGCGGCCACGGCGCCTCCCCCCAAAACAGCGTCAACCCCATTTTCGCCGCCGCCAAGATTGTGGAAGCCTTTACCGATATCGGCCGCTATGAAGTGGATCCCCAGCAGGCCACGGTTATCAACACCTGCTATATCCACTCGGGCACCACCTATAACATCATCCCCAACGACTGCGAGCTGAAAGTGACAGTGCGCACTTTCAACGAGGAAATCCGGGCCCGGATTTTGGAGCGGATGCAGCAGGCTGTGGAAAAAATCGCCGACCTCTACCGCTGCACAGCCGAGTTTTACAACGATTTCGGCACGCCCAGCAACTACAGCGAGGAGCAGTTTGCCGATTGGCTCCACGGCGCCCTGGTCAAAGACCTGGAAGGCGTGCAGATTCTGCCGCTGGACGACGCCCGCATGATGGGCAGCGAAGATTTTGCCTATGTTTCCCGTCAGGTGTCCTCCTGCTCCATGAGCCTGGGCGCCGGGGCGGAGCACATCCCCCATTTCCCCGCCCATCATCCCAAGGTGCAGTTTGACGAAGCCGCGTTCCCCTATGGCGCCGCCGTTTACGCCCAGTGCGCCCTGTCCTATCTGAAATAAAAGGAGCCTGATTGCCATGATGTATCAAGAAGCAAAAGCAATGGAACAGCAGCTGCTGGATTGGCGGCGGCGGCTCCACCAGCATCCCGAGCTGGGCAAACGCCTGCCCCAGACCACAGACCTGGTAAAGGGCGCGCTGGACCAGCTGGGAATCCAATGGGAAGAGATCTGCCCCTGCGGCATTGTGGGCGTTATCGGCAAGCCGGAGGGCAAGCGCATCCTGCTGCGGGCGGATATGGACGCCCTGCCTATGGACGAACTCACCGGCCTGCCCTTTGCCTCGGAATGTCCCGGCGCTATGCACTCCTGCGGCCACGACTGCCATACCTCCATGCTGCTGACAGCCGCCGCCCTGCTGAAAAAACACGAAGCTGAGCTGAACGGCCAAGTCATCCTGATGTTCCAGCCCGACGAAGAGGGCACAGACGGCGGCGGCGCTCGGGTCATGGTGGAAGCGGGCCTGCTGGAAAAATACAAGCCTGACGCCGCCATGATGGCCCATATGGCCTCCAACATTGTGAAAACCAACCAGATCGCCCTGAAAGCCGGCCCGGCCAGCGCCTCCAGCGACCGGTTTGTGGTCAATCTCCACGGCAAGGGGGGCCACGGCGCCCGGCCCCATCATTCGGTGAATCCCATCACCTGCGCCATCAAGATTGCCGAAGCCTTTGCGGATATCGGCCGTTATGAAGTGGACGTGCAGGAGCCCACGGCTCTGTCCATCTGTACCTTCCATGCGGGCACGGCCAGCAATATCATCCCGGAGGAATGTTCCTTCTCCGGCACCCTGCGGACCTTCAACGAAGAGGCCCGGCAGTTCACCATCAGCCGGATGAAGGCGGCGGCCCAGTCCATTGCAGACGCCTATCGCTGCCAGCTGGATATGCAAATGCCTCTGGGCGTGCCCCCGCTGATCAACGACCCCGAACTGAGCCGCCAGATGCATCAATGGTTGTCCGAAACCATCGGCCAAGAGGGCGTAGATATTCCCCCTATGGTCCAGGCCAAGAGCATGGGCAGCGAGGATTTCTCCTTCATCAGCTCCCGCATCCCCTCCTGCTCCATCTCCGTGGGCAGCACCAGCTGCCAGTACCAGGTCTATCCCCTGCACCACCCCAAGATCATCTTCGACGAGCAGGGCCTGGCCGCCGGCGCCGCTGCCTATGCCCAAGCCGCCTATTGCTTCCTGACCCGATAAACCCCGGCAAGCTCCGGGAGGCATACGACAAAGCTGAACGCTGTGTCAGCCTCAGGCAATGGCGCCATCGGCCCGGGTTGTAACAGAAAAAACCGCGCTGTCCCTTGGAATTGCCAAGGTCAGCGCGGCTTTTTTTATGTTTATGAATGCCATCGCCCAAGGCCGGTTGATGAACCAGCCCCGTAGTACGCCCGTCGGCACCCGCCGACCTAAAAGAGGGTGGGATAGGGCTCGCAGCCGGTTTCTTTGTGGAACAACAAATGGAAGAACAACTCCAATTTCCCCTTGGGATGCCGCACCTCCCACAGGGCGACCACCTTTTGAGCCTCCAGGTCTACCGCGTAATACCAGAGAGTCTCCTCTCCCTCGATGCAGCCATAGGCAATACCGTCGATCAAATGCACAGACTCATCCATTTGGTAACCGACCAGCGGTTTCAGCCGCCTGATATCCGCCATGTTGACCAACGGAATCTCAATATCCTGTTCCGGCGCAGGATTCCAATCCATATCATAGGAGTAAAAAATAATGCGCCCAGAGTTGGCGTTCACCAGCAAATAGCCGTCCTCAGTGGCCAAAACCCAGCTGACCGGCTTTTCTAAAACTATTGTTTTTTTCTCCTTTGTTTGAAAAGAATAGACCTGAAGCTCCTCCTGGCGGCTCTCGCCATAGGTCAAAGCTATCAGTCGCTCTGTGCGCGGGTCGAACCAACTCCCTCTTCTTGATATGATCTTTCCAAAATCTTTCGCTTCGACCGTATAATTTTCCTGAACTCCCGTTGCTATTTCAATCCGAACAATGATAATGACCATGTTATCATCATTCAAAGCTTGATTTGTATGCAGTTGCAAGTAAATATACTTATCGTCTGCTGTGCAATTTGTTACACTATCAAAAGTCTCCGTTTTAGCAACCTGAAATTCTTTGACAGTTTCGCCGCTGACAACGAAAACCTGCCAAAATAACTTCTCTTCATACCAATTATCATAAACATAAATTTCTTTATCTTGATATTGGCGATAATGCATCAGCTGACCAAGAAATTCCTCATATCCCCGCTCTTTTAATGTATTCTCTGCATCTTCAGGCTGTGCGCCGCCATATCCCTGAATATATTCCTTGTTCCCTTTCCTCAAATGTCCCCCCTGTATCTGTCGAAAAGCAGTTTTATGGAGAGGTCCACTAGGAGAAGAATAATAAAATCCTGGTTCATAGGCGGTTTCTCCATTGGAGACCAGGGTTTTCAAGTGGAAGCTCTTTTGCCAAGCCCACCAGAAGATGCAGAAAACCGCCAAGCTGATTAAAATACAGTTCCAAATAATCCGCGTTCTTCTTAACACTTGTGTTCCCCCTTATCATCATCAAAGCAGAGGGCAATTTTGCCCTTTGCTTTTGACGACATTATTATTTTATCACAACTAAATGTTTTCATTTTTACTCTTTCATAACCAAAGCGATACCTCCCGATTCAGTTCAGCAGCCGGTCCCGTTATTCGCCGGGGCGCCGCCGGCCTAAAAGAGGGTGGGGTAGGGCTCGCAGCCGGTTTCTTTGTGGAAGAGAAAATAATCTCGCAGCTCCATTTTTCCCTTGGGATGGCGAATTTCCCATAGGGTCGTCAACTGTTTTGTTTCCAGGTTTATCGCATAATACCACAGCGCTTCTTCCCCTTGGATGCAGCCATAGATAATATCGTCCGCCAGATACATTGTTGGCTCTTGGTAAAAGTCGGAATAAGGCTTGAGCCAAGCTCCGCTTACATAGTCTCTGAATGAAACCTGAACCTCTTTTTCCGGCTGTGGAATCCAATTCAAGTCATAAAAACGAAGCGCCACGACTCCAGTCTTCACTCTGGCCGCCAAATACCCGTCCTCTGTCATGAGAAGCCAATTTGCAGACTGATTCAGCACCATGGTTTTCTGTTCCCCAGTTTGAAAGGAATAGAGCCGAACTTCATCTGTAGAGCCCTCTTTGTCAAAAAACAACAGCTGTTCCGTCCGAGGGTTGAACCAATGCTTGTTATGGATATTCCAATCCAGCTTTTTGAGGCTGACTGAATATTCTTTTTGAGCGCCTGTCTCTACCTCAATTCGCGTGATAACCAGCTCGTTTCGGCCGGTGTATTGGTGCAAATAGATATGGTTTTCATCGGCAACGCAGCGGACGACGCTGTCAAAAGCGCCTCTGGCCACAGGAAACTGCCGCACATCCTGGCCCTTGGCGATTGCCACATTCCAATAATAGCCCTCTCCATGCCATCGGTCGTAGACATAAACCTTCCCAATGGGATAGCGATGATAATACATCAGCTGTCTTCCAACCTCGTCATATCCCAATTGGGCCAGCTCTTGTTCCGCCGCCTTTGGATAAGCGCCCCGATATCCCTCTACATATTCTTCTCCCGCTACTAATTTCCCATTTTTGATTTGACGAAAAGCGTTTTTCTTTGAGATTTTTTCATGATCTGAATAGAAAAACCCGGGTTCATAGGCAGTTTCTCCGTTGGAAACCAGGGATTTCAGATGGAAACTTTTCTGCCCAAATAACCAAGAAAGGCTGACGACGGCCAAACAAACGAAAACGCAGTTCCAAATGACGCGGGTTCTTTTCAGCATCAAACCATCCCCCTTGGGCTGAAAATTTCTTCCTTTCCCAAAGGATAACAGATCTTGGCTGTTTTGTCAATTCTTCTGGGAAAACCTCAAAAAGGCCCTTGCGCCCGCCGTCGCCGCCATAGTAAAATAGGTAAAATTCTTCTGACAGGAGTCTATTCCCATGAGATTAGAACCCATTATCGATTGCGCCCACGAGTTGTTCCCAAAAGCAATGGAATTATATCGCCTCAGCTTCCCTCTTCACGAACAGCGGGAAGCCTTTTCTCAAAAGAATATTTTGTCAGACCCCGATTACCGCTTCTGCTTGATTCATCATGCGGATATCTTTGCGGGGCTGCTGCTCTGCTGGGAGACGGATTCTTTTATCTATGTGGAACATTTCTGCATTTTCCCAGAGCTTCGCAACCGGCAATATGGGCAAAAGACCTTGGAGAGCCTTAGCCGCCGGGGAAAAACCGTCATTTTGGAAATCGATCCGCCGACCGATATTCTCTCCCAGCGCAGAAAGGGGTTTTATCAGCGGTGCGGATTTGTGGAAAACCCCTATCCCCATGTTCACCCGCCCTATCGCCCTCAAGCCAAAGGCCACCCTCTGATTGTGATGTCCTCCCCCGCCCAACTGACAGAAGAGGGATACCGCCGATTCAATCAGTATTTAGAGAGCCGCGTCATGGCGGACGCCCTCCTCTAAAAGGGGCCTATTTTTCCCGCCTTCCCTGAAAAAACGCCCGCAGAACCTCAGCGCATTCCTGCTCCATCACCCCGGCGGCGACGGCGGGGCGGTGGTTGAAATTTTCCCAGAATAAATCCAGAACCCCCCCCATGGCGCCCCCCTTTGGATCCCGGGCGCCGAAGGCCACCCGAGGAATCCGGGCCTGCAAAATAGCGCCGGCGCACATGGGGCAGGGCTCCAAGGTGACATAGAGGGCGCAGTCCTCCAGCCGCCAGCGGCCCAGGGCCTGGCAGGCTTGTCCAATGGCTTCAATCTCCGCGTGGAGCAACGCGCTTTGCTTTTCTTCCCGCCGGTTGCGTCCTCGACCTACGATCCGGCCGTTTTGCACAACGACGCACCCTACCGGCACGTCGCCGGTCCCCAAGGCCTGCCGGGCCAGCTCCAGCGCTTGGGCCATATATCTCTCTTCCTCCGTCATTCAAAACCAACCTCCCTTTTGACAGCCGCGTTGATTTGCATTATACTGCAAGAGAATCAACTTGGAAAGGGCGGAAGCGCTTTTATGGACGAAAAACAAGGAATATTGGACGAGCTGGCCCGGCGAGGGGTCCCCTTTGAATATTACGAGCATCAGCCTCTGGAAAATGTGCTGGATCGGGTGGAAAACAATTTATGTTTTGACGCCGAAATTTGTAAAAACCTATTTGTGACCACCCGCAAGCGGGATCGGGTATTTCTGGTGATGCTGCAAGCCCGCAAACGGGCGGACCTGCATTGGCTGGCCCAGGCCATGGGAACGACCCACCTGGGCTTCGCGCCGCCGGAGCTGCTGGAAAATCTGCTGGGACAAAAGCCCGGGGCCGTCGGGCCCCTGGGCGTGCTCCACGATAAAAAGGCCGCGGTGGAGGCTGTGTTGGACCAGGACCTGCGGGGCCTGCCCCGAGTGGCCATGCACCCCAGCGTCAACGACGCCACCGTCGTGCTGGCCTTCGACGACTTGGAACGCATCATCCGCCAAAACGGCAACAAAATCTATTTTCTGCCCTTCCAGGGCGGAGGGCAATCCTGATTCCCCACGGTGAAAAATTTGCAAAATATTCGTAGAATCCGGCCCCATGATCGATTATAATCAATGTGATTGCAGGGATCTATCGGATGGTTTTTCGCGCGGCGCCCTGCGCCGACAACCGCTGAAAGGGGAACAAACCGCAATGGCGTCCTTGATTCAACTGAAAAAGCCGCAGCGTCGCCGGGAAGGCTCCGGCTCTCAAACATCCAAGACAGGGCGGAGTTTTACCAGCGTTGTTCTGACGCTGCCGCTGACGGCTTTGGGGCTAAACCTTTTGATCGAGCTGTTCAACCACAAGGGCCTGGCTGGGCTGGGGCGCTTTTTGGCCGACAGCCCTGGAGCCTTTTTCGTCAACTTCTTGATTATTTTGCTCACGCTGACCCCCTGCCTGGTGTTCCGGCGGCGGGTCTTCTGCTTGACGCTGCTGAGCCTGGTCTGGGCGGCGGGCGGCATAGCCAACGGCATTATCATCCAAAACCGCATGACTCCTTTTACCACGGCGGATCTGGCGGTTTTCTCCACGGGCTTTGAAATCCTGCCCACTTATTTCACAAAACCCCAGATGGTTCTGCTGGCCGCCGTCTGTCTGCTGATTCTGGGTGGATTAACGGTTTTGTTCCTGAAATCCCCCAGAGCAGCCGCCGGCTTAGGGCGGCGGCTGCTCTCCGGCCTGCTGGCGGCCGCGCTGGCCGGAGCGTTTTTGGCAGGTTCTATCAAATTTGCTTTGGCCAAAGGGATCCTTTCCCCTATCTTCAGCAACCTGGCCTATGCTTACGAGGACTATGGCTTCGCCTATTGTTTTGCCAACACCTGGCTGAACACCGGCATCCGAACGCCTAAAAACTATTCCGCGGCGGATATGAACCGCATCCAGTCCATGATCGACCAAAATTCCGCCGCTCTCCCCCAGGGCCAAAGCAGAGAAGACGTCAATATTATCTATGTGCAGCTGGAATCCTTTTTTGACCCTCAACAGATCAAAGGATTGGAATTCAACCAGGACCCGCTGCCTATCTGGCATGAACTGCAAAAGAACTTCACCACCGGCTATTTGACCACGCCTGTAGTGGGCGCGGGCACGGCCAACACAGAGATGGAAGTCCTCACCGGTATGCGGGCCTGGTTTTTCGGCCCGGGCGAATACCCCTACAAAACAGTATTGAAAAGCCGCACTGCCGAAAGCGCCGCCTATATTCTGAAAGATTTGGGTTACGGCGCCCACGCCATCCACAACCATCGGGGCGCTTTTTATGGCCGGAACCAGGTCTATAAAAACCTGGGCTTCGACACCTTCACTTCGTTGGAATATATCTCAAATTTCACCGAAACCCCCAAAGGCTGGTGCAAAGACGACGTGTTGACCGATGAAATTCAAGCCGCCCTAGACTCCACCGATACCCCGGATTTTGTCTTCGCCGTCTCCGTTCAGGGCCATGGCAAATACCCCGGCGATCCGGTGCTGGAAAACCCCGAAATCCAAACAACCGCCGTTCCAGATGAAGATCAGCGGTATTCTATAGAATACTATGCCAATCAAATCCACGAGATGGACGTTTTTATCGGCGATCTGATTCAGATGTTGGAGCGGCGGGGCGAGCCTGCGGTGTTGGTCCTTTACGGCGACCACTTGCCCGCTTTGCAAATGGACGAAGACAACCTGGAAAGCCACAGCCTCTATAAAACAGAGTACCTGATCTGGGACAACCTGGGCTTGGAGAAACAGGATAAAGCCATCAAGTCTTACCAGCTGACGGCCCGGGTTTTGGATTTGCTGGGCATTCACGAAGGGGTTTTCCCCCGGTTCCACCAATCCTGTCAAGAGGAATCCACCTATCTCAAAGACCTGCGCAAGCTGCAATACGACCAACTTTATGGCAAAAACTATCTCTCCGACGGCCGACCGGCCTATCAGCCCACAGACCTGCAAATGGGAGTGCGGCCTATTGTGGTGGAGGATTACATCCAGCTGCTGGACTCCTGGTATATTGTAGGCGAAAATTTCACCTTCTACAGCAAGGCCACGGTAAACGGCGAGATTTTGGAAACCGAATTTCTCAACGGCAATCTGCTGCGGGTATTGGACGACGAGATGATTCAAGAGGTTTCTTCCCCCGACGACATCAAAATCAGCCAAGTAGAGGCCTACCGCGAAGTCCTCAGCGTCACCGAATAAACGCCGGGGAGCCCCGGCGGGCAGGCTCCGTATTGGCTTGGCGGGATTTGGCGCCTTTGCGTCCGAGGGCGGAGCATCTTCTGGGCGGATTCTGCGCAAAAAGGAGTTGGCCGAAAGGCCAACTCCTTTTTATCATGCGTTTATTTATTTCTGAGGCTGGGGAATGGGAACTTCCTTGGGGATGGGGCACTTGTATTCTTTTCCCTTCATGCTCTCGGCAAATTCGGCTTTGGCCGCTTCCACCAGCTTGGGATCGTCCACCATCTTCATGGCGGTGGCGGCCAGCACCTTGGCGCCGTAGATCATGCCCTTTTCGCCGATGGACATACCGGCGCAGGCGGTAATCTGCCAGCTGTGGCCCGGCGCGGCCTTGTTGCAAGTGGCGGTCGTCATCATCATGCAGGGCACGATGTGCTGCACGTCGCCCACGTCTGTGGAGCCGCCGCCGCTGCGATAAGAGATTTGGGCCTCGCCCGTATAAATCGGGGCGCCTTCCAGCAGGCCGGCGGCCTTCATGGCTTCATATTGGGGGCTCTGTTCGTTCAGTTTCTGTGCAAAATCCAGTTCCTTCTGGGTCCACTGGGGCCCGGGCAGGTTCTTAACGATATCGCAGGCCACGTCTGTCATGACCTTGTTGTTCAAGGTGTTATAGCAGCCGCCCAGGAATTCGATTTCCAGCTTGGTTTCCGTCATATGGGCGGCGCCTTCGGCCACCTTCACCAGACGGTTATAGGTGTCCTCAATGGCTTCCCGGCTCGTGGCCCGGACATAATACCAGACGCTGGCCTTATCGGGCACGATGTTGGGGGCCGTGCCGCCCTCTTTGATGACATAGTGGATGCGGACGTCGCTAGTGACGTGCTCCCGCAGATAGTTGGCGCCGACGTTCATCAGCTCCACTGCGTCCAGAGCGGAACGGCCGTTGTGGGGGTCGCCGCCGGCGTGAGCCGTGACGCCGTGGAAATGAAAAATCGCGCTGTTCAGGCCGTTGGCTGTGCCGCAGTTCATGCCTGTGACAGAACCGCCGTGCCAGGAAAGGGCCAGATCCAGGTCGGTGAAAGCGCCGTTGCGGGCCATAAAGGTTTTGCCGGTCAGAGCTTCTTCTGCCGGGCAGCCATAATAGACCACAGTGCCTTCCTTGCCGCTGGCTTCCAGCTCGGCCTTCATGCCCAGCGCGCCGCCCAAGCAGGCCACGCCAAGCAGATTATGGCCGCAGCCCTGGCCAGGAGCGCCGGCTTCCACCGGGTCCTTGGTAGCGCAGACCTTCTGGCTCATGCCGGGCAAAGCGTCGTATTCGCCCAGGAAGCCGATGATGGGATGGCCTTTGCCCCAAGTGGCCTTGATGGCTGTGGGCAGATCGGCGTATCCCACTTCTACTTCAAAACCAGCGTTGCGCAGCGCTTCAGCGATCCATTCGCAGGCCTTTACTTCGTTGTAGGCGGTTTCAGGATGCTCCCAGATTTTTTTGGCCAGGCCCACCAGCATCTCTTCGTTCTGCTCAACCGCTTTGATGGCGACAGTCTCAAGCATAGTTCTTTCTCCTTTTCTGTTCGTGCCGACGCGCCCCATTCGGGGCGCGCCGACGGGTCGGATCTATCTTTGCTATGTCTTGCGAAAACCAAACTTATTTCTTTTCAGATTTTTTAGCCATGGCGATACCTGTTCCCATTGTGCCAAATACGCAAGTCAACACAACCGCCGGAGTAGCCAGCTTGCCTAGGAAGGCCAGCATACCGCTATTCAACAGGACGACCATGACGCAACCTAGGGGGATGCCAACCAAAGCCAATTTGGGGTTCTTCGTCACGTTATTGGCCAACAATGCGGCGAACAAAGCGGGCAACAGCAGGTTCAACGCCGCAGTAACTGCGGGAGGCAGTTTAGCCAGAATGTAAGCGCCGCCCATAACGCCGATAGTCAGAATGACGATATTGACAAAAGTGGAAACAGCGATACCGATGGTGGCCACGATTGTGCCCTCGTCGCTGCCTTCCTGCACGCCGGCGGCCTCTTGAGCAACGGCGGAGGCGGGTACGCGCAGATTAGAAATATTGCCGGAGAGGAACGCCATGTAGGAGCCAGGGATGCCCAGCACGGCGAAATAAGAGATGGGTTCATAGAACCAAGCGGACATCGTAGTCGGCAGCTGGATCGCCAACGCCGCGGCAAAGGCGCTCCAAGGCGGGAAATAACCCATAATAGCCAACGCGATACAGGGGCCAAAGCAAAGCAGCACACCCAGCAGATTCAAGCCGCGTCCCCATTTTACGATCCAAGGGATAAAACTATTTCTAAAGATTCCTTTTTCTTCCATAATTATTCTCCTTTTCCGTAGAGGGCCTATCTACATAAAGCACGTGCCCACCAGCATACCGACAATCATCGCAATGGTCATACCGAACTGAGCGACCCATTTGGCCTTGGTCTTGTGGCCATAAACGTTCAAGGCGCACATGACGATAAAACCAGTAATGATGGCCCACAGCTGGGCGGAACCGAAGTCGATTTTGTTGACGCCGGGGAGAATACGGGTAAAGCACTGATAGGAGAAGGCGCCTAGGCCGCCGCCTACCGCGATAGCGCCCAGAGCGGCTTGGCTGTCGCCGGCTACCTTATCTCTCAGAACGCCCATTTTGTCTGTAAACAGAGCGGAAATGATGATCCAGCCCAAGCAGCACACGCACATGATCCACACGGCGTTTGCAAAGGCTTCCATCGTCATATTGTTGGTGCCCAAGGTGGAGCCGGCGGCTGTGGCCGCTCTGTCGGCGGCAGGCAACTCATACATGACCGAACCGATATAGGCCAGACGCATCCAGGCCACCGGGCCGCCTACCGAAGCCAGCAGGCTGACTGCGCCGATTACGATAACCAGCGAGGGCCCCAAAGAGGCGATGGCCGCCGAACGGGCGCCTTCCACCATCTGATGCTTGGTGACGCCGATCTTGGGGCCGGTGACCCAAGCCCGCTTGGCGAACATAAACGCCTGAACAATAACCAGCACGACGGCCGGAATACACGCGATCCATAGCAGAGGGCTATTTGCCGTTTTTAAATACTCAAGTTCCATATACAATTTCCTCCTGACGCTCCGGCAAATCGGGGGGCTCCGCGCCGGAATTTGTTGATCCTTTTCTCTCAAGGGTTCTTTCGCTTATCTTAATAGAAGATAAGCGAAAAGCGGATATCCGCTTTTCTTCCAATGTGCTTCCGCCCCTCCTTCCTCGCCTATCAGGCGGCCTGTCTCAGTCGATAAATCCAATCGGATTTATCGATGAATTTGTTGATTTTATTATACTGTACAAAAAGCGCCGGGGTCAATGAGAAGTTCATCGTCATTTTTCACTAAAAATTTTTGAATACTTTGTAACATTTGCCCCTTGACAGTCCTTTTTTCCCACATCTCCAAATATCCTTTTCGATATTTTTTCATATATAATACTTTAAGTAATGAAAGCGCTTTGCTTTTTCGACATATTGCACAAAATTTCTTCTTCCCTTTTAGTCAAGATGCTGGACAAAAGAAAAACCGGCGGCCTGGCGGAGAACAGTCGTTTTGGCGATGGTTTTCCGTCGGATTTTCAACATTTTTCTCTCGCAGACGCAAAAAAACCGCCGCCCTCTTGCGAAGGCGGCGGGGCAAGGCGGCGCTCCGACAGGAGCGGGCCGAATTTTTTAGTTGTTCTTGGCGGCCTCGTAAGCCAGCACGCGCTGCATCTCGTTATAGACGATCATATAGCCCTCGTCCACGCCCATGCCCGGCTTGGCTAGGATCTGGTCGGGCTGGGTGGCCATGGCCACTTGGACGCACACCTGGGCGCTGCGGTCGGTTTCATTGCAAGTGCCGCCCTGATAGGCGCCGATACCCTTTTTCTTGCAATAGAGCACGGCTTCCACGATGTCGTTCATGCCGCCCAGGTCGGGGGTCTTGATCTGAATCATATGGCCCGCCTTGTTGTCGGCAAAATAAATGATGTCTTCCAGGGTGTTGCACCATTCGTCGGCGACGATTTCCACCGGGATGCTCTTTTTGTCGCAGATGGCGGTCAGGTCCCGCAGGGCTTCCATCTGCTTTGTGCGGTCGCCCACGTCCACAGGCCCTTCAATACGCAGTTTGAAGGGGGCCGCGGCGTCGCACAGGGTCTTCATATAGTCGGCGATCTTCTCAAAATCGTTGTTGAAGGCGATGCCCATAGTGCCGTAGACGTCGATATGCAGCACAGGCTGATAGCTCTCGTCCTTGCGCAGGGCGATGATGCGGTCGTGGAGCCATTTGACGTACTCCAGCAGCTTCTCACCGTTTTTACCCAGCTTGGTTTCCACATTGTTGATCAGGGCGTGGGGCAGCACCTGGGCGCCCTTCAGAATCATCTTGTCGGCGTTTTCATAGCGGTTATCGCCGGATTGGGTGAAAACGGCCAGCTCTTGATTGGCGACCTTGCAACCATATTCTTCGGCGATGACTTCGGCCATGATGGTGTGCTTGGACTTGGCCACAGCGTCCAGAATGGCCTGGGTGACGCCATAGCGGATGGCGGTATGGATGCGCTTGCCGGTCTTGGGATCCTTCATGTCGTTGATTTCGCCGGCCAGCTCCTTGAAGCTGTTCAGCTCCCGGCCGATCAGATGGGGGGCCACCACTTCTTGGATGTAAGGAATGAAGTCCTCGGCCAGGAACAGGGGGTCCCGTCCGCCGGCGCCGGAATACTGGACGGCGGCGCAATCGCCCAGAGCGATCTGGCCGTCGGACAGCGCCAGCTGGACGCTGATGGATTCGCCGGCCATGCGGATGGCGGAAAAGCCCGGAGTCACAGGGTCGCCGATATAGGCGGCGCCGTCGTTTTTAGCGCCGGCCTTAATGGCCTTCTGATCGTCGAAATAAAAGCCGGTGCGGCCTTTGGAGCAGATAACCTTTTCAATTTTCATAGGAATCTCATCCTTCCAAAATCATGAATCTATGTATGGGTTTCACAATGCTGCAGAATCTGTTTCTTTTTTATTTCTGGTTCTTCGGGCGGCCCACCAGCTTGCCGTCGGAGATGGCGTAGACGTCGTCGATGACCATCTGGAAGGCGGCGGGGCGGCCCTCAAACTTAGCCCGCTCCTCCATCTTGGCGATGTGCGCGCCCTTGATATCGTCGTTGAAGGGCAGGTTGCCGAAGCTGAGGAACCGGATGGCGCCCTCGTTGTCCCGGGCGGGCAGCGCCGCGCCCCGGTTATACTTGCTGGGGGAGAAGGGCACGTCGATGACGCCGGCTGCAAAAGCGGCCACGGTGGATTTTTCAAAATCCTCGCCGCCCAGCTCCAAGGTCTTGTTGAGGATAGCCCGCGTCTCGTTCATAATCATATGTTTTTCGGCCATAGCTCTGGGGCCGTTCTTCATGGTCTGGCAGGAGAGCATATTGGCCAGCTGCTTGGTGGCCCGCAGGCCGGCGGCGTTGGCCTCCTTGGTGGGGATGCCGAAGGCTTCGTGGGGGGATTTGACGATCACCTTGGTGGCGCCCGCCAGCACGGCGCTGGCCGCGCCCCAGGAGATGACGGCGAATGCTTGGGCTTCATCCTGAGGGAAGCCGCCCATCCACTGGTGGAACACCGTGGAAATGCTGACGTCGTTGAAGCCAAACCGGTCCAGATATTCCCGGGTCACTTCTTCCAGGGCGTAGATGGCGCCGATATCCTGATACAGATTGCCGCACTGGCCGTAACCCACAGAGATGTGCTTGACGCCCTGTTCGGCGGCCAGCAGCGCCTCCAGCACAGCCACGGCGTGGGAAATACAAGGAGGCACCAAGGTGCCCGTCAGCGGGCCGTAGGGCTCTCTGTCGATCTGTACGCCCGCTTCTTCATAAAGGCCGGTGAGCCGGTCGGTGTATTTCCAGAATTGGATGGTTTCTTCCAAGGTGCGGTCTTTGGCGTAGGGCACGTTATAGGAGATGCCGCCGCCCTCGTAGGAGGTGAATCCGCCGGCATAGGCGATTTCCGTCAGCAGCCGGGCGTCCGGCGTGCCGTGGCGGATCTGCATGGGAACGCCCACAGATTCCGTCACCTTCCGGCAGTTGAAAACGCCGTGGTTGACAGCCGGGAAGCCGTTGAGCATAGCCTTGCCCTGGGCGATGGATTCCTGAATTCCCTTTTCGCAGTCGTGATACAGGTTGTGGCGGGTATAGCTGTCGATGGTGGTGGGCAGCAAATCCGCGTGGCCTTCCCGCTCCAAAAACTGCATCAGCTCGATGTGCTTGTCGATCAGGGGCACGCCGGCCCGGGGCTGGATCAGGGTAATTTTATCCTTGCGGGCCTGCTCCAGCTTTTTGGAAAACACCTTGGAATCGGGCAGGGATTTGTGATAATCCACCGCTTCCTGGAAATTCACGTCCTTGCCTGTGGGCCAGGAGGCCAAAACTTCCTTCTGCTGGCGGCGGAATTCGTCCATTGGCATCTTGTGCAGCTTGTCGCTCATCTTCTCATCCTCGCTTTATAATTCAATCAATTCGTTTTTCATGATCTTCAGGGCGATATCCGGCGCCCGCTGGGACAAAAGCCCCATGGCGGACAGGATATACTTGGCGTCCAAGAGGCATTTGGCCTTTCTGGGCCGGAGGGACAGGGGCTCTTGTTCGCTGTAGCCGGCCTCGGCCAGAATGGCCGCCGGGTCCTTGGAGGTGATCACCGGCCCGCCTGTGCCAATCAGCCATTTGACGTCGCTCAGATCCTTGCCGGACTGCATATACCGCTCGCCCAGGGGGGTGAACACTACCTCCAGCTGGCCTGCGTGGCGCTGGCAGGCGTTTTTGGCGGCCGCCTGGGCCAGGGCCACGTCAATGCGTTCCATAGCCGGGCTCTGGGGCAGGATATCCGGGGTTTTGTCAAAGGTGTCCAGGACCTGGGCCAGCTCCTGCTGGGAAACGCCGGCGCTTTCGGCAAACAGCTCCTCCCCCTGGAGGGCCACGATAGTCCGGGCGTTCCAGCGCATCCCCAAATCCCCTTCCACCGACCGCTTGGCCGCCGGATGGGGCAATCCCTTGAGCATGGCGCCGGGATAGACCGGGCAGCCCTCTGTCACGGAATAGACGTCGGTGGTGGCGCCGCCGATGTCAAAGGCCATCAGGCTGCCAATGCCCGCCTCCTCTCGCGTCCCTCGAGAAAGCAGGGTGATGGCGTCCAGCACAGAGGCGGGGGTAGGGATGATATCGCCGTCCATCTGGGCGGCCAGCTCCCGCAGGCCCTTGGCGTCCACAATCCGCTCCAAAAAGACCCGGCGCACCGCCTCCCGGGCGGGCTCGATGTTCAGCTTGCCGAATTCCGGCATGACGTTGGGGCAGACCACCGCCTCTTTGCCCGCCGCTTCTATCAGCCTGGCGGCCTCAGGGGCGGCGCTCTTGTTGCCCGCGACAATCACCGGGAATTTCACCGGGCACTCCGCCAGTACCTGGGCGTTGTGCAGCATGGTTTCGCTGTTGCCGCCGTCGGTGCCGCCGGAGAGCATGACGATATCCGGCTGCGTCTGCTCCAGCTCCCGGGCCTCGGTTTCGGTCATCTTGTAAGCGTAGGCCTTCAGCACCTTGGCGCCGGCGCTGAGGGAGGCCAGCCGGGCGGCCTCGCTGGTCAGGTCGGGCACCAAGCCGCAGGCAACCATTTTCAGCCCGCCGGCGGCGCTGGAGCAGGCCAGCCGGTATTCCGGCTGGATTTTATGGCCTATTTGGCTTTCCAGGGCGGCCAGCGCTTTCTGGAAACCGACGTTCACATCGTCAAAGATCGTGGTGGGCGACATGGCCCGGCCCACAATACGGCAGGACTCCAGGTCTGCGGCGGTCACTTTGGTAAACGTGCTGCCGATATCGGTAAACAAGGCGTAACTCACGGCGACCATTCCCCTCTCTTTATTCGCCCAGTTCCTGGCGCAGGTCCGCGATGGTCACGTCCGGCATGGTGCCGGGGGCGTAGACATAGTTGAAGCCCATGTTTTTGAAGATTTTCTCGGTTTCGGCAAAGTCCCGCTTGCCCACCACCAGGTTGCCGCCGCAGAACAGGGGGATTTGCCCCAGGCCGGCTTCCACGCATTTTTCCCGCAGGCCCTGGCAGTCCAGCTCGCCCTGGCCATAGAGAGAGGACACCATGATGGCGTCTGCGTTGGTCTCAACGGCGGCTTTGATAAATTCGTCCTGGGAAACCATCACGCCCAGGTTGACCACTTTGTATCCCGCTTCGGTAAAAGCGTGGTCCAGGATCTTGTTGCCCACAGCGTGGACGTCGGCGCCAATCACGCCCAGTACAAGAGTTTTCATCACAGCACCTCGTTATCTATAAATTTTCAGAAGTCTGAATGTTTGGCCGTCTCCAGCCAGTATCCCTATTGTATGCGAAAGGCTCGGCCCCCGCAATGTAAAAAGTTGCGGAAAAGCATAAAAAGTTGATAAAAATAGCGGTCGGAACCGGGAAAAATACCGGGGTGCCGGTATACCAGTATTCTTGTATACCAATATCCCAACTTGAAAAAAGAGGGCCTCATTTTGATAAACAGAAAATTTTATCAATTATTTCGGTGAAGTCCCGCATTTTTATCGGATATTTTCAAATATATCAGAAAATATTATCGTGATAAAAATAACAAATTCTTTGGCAATCCGCCGCAAGATTGTGTTATTCCCAACTGTTATTGTCAGAGGGAGATTTCCCCGGCCAGATTCGTGCGGAAAATCGCCCGGATCTCCGCCAGGTCCCGAGAGCGGCCCAAAGCCCACATCAGCTTGGTGACGGCGGCCTCCCGGGTCATGTCGAAGCCCTGGATAGCCCCTTTGGCCAGGGCCTTTTGGCCCACCTGGTAGATGGAAAAGTCCGACCGCTCATAAAGGCACTGGCTGCACACCACCACGGGAACGCCGGCCTCCACGGCTTTTTCAATCTTGGAGACAAAATCCCGCCGGATAAATTGCAGGCCGCCGATGCCAAAAGCCTCTATGACGATGCCATGACAGCCGGCGTCGATCATCAGGTCCACAATTTTGGGGTTGGCTCCAGGGGTCAGCTTGAGCAGATAGACGTCGGAATCCACCGCGTCCTCCAGCACGCATTCCCCGTTCTGGGGCGGGATAACGGCCCGGTTCAGCGCCAGGCCCCCCGAATTAATCTCGCCGGCATAGGGGTAATTGACGCTTTCAAAGGCGTCGAACGCAGTGGTTCTCACTTTGACGGCCCGGCAGCCCAACATAATTTTCCGGTCGAAAGCCACGAAAACCCCGGGAGTGGAGCTGGCCGCCATGGCCAGCGCGCAGGAGAGGTTCAGCGGCGCGTCGGAAAGGGGCTTGGCAATGGGCACTTGGGAACCGGTAAACACCACCGGAATGGGCACATGGCGCAGCATAAAGCTGATCATCGAGGCGGTATAAGCCATTGTGTCCGTGCCGTGGGTCACGACGATGCCGTCGTACCGCCGGACGTTGCGGTAAATGGCGTTGGCGATGATCTTCCATTCCTCTGGCTGGATATTCGTGCTGTCCAGCGTCAGAATCTCCTCGGTGGTCACCTGGTAATTGGCCGCCGAGGGGCCCATATGGGCCAGCAGCGTATCCGCCCCAGAGGGGGCCAACCCTTCTTCCGAGGGCAGGGAGGCGATCGTTCCCCCCGTGGTCAACATCAAAATCTTTTTCATTTCCTTCCCCCGCTGGGCGGGGCCTCCTTTTCGGCTTTTTCCTTTTGCGCGTTCGACGCCAGCTGGTCAAATCCACTGGCGATCCAGGGTCACATACAGGATCTGCTCGTTCTGCTGTAGGGCGGAAAAAAAGTTCTGCACCCGGTCCAGGGAATTGACGCCGCTGAAATTGGCCCGGAAACGGATTTCCGGCTTATCCCCCTTGCGGCCCTGGATATGGATGCGGGTGATAACCGCCCTCTGTTCGTCGGCCAGGCGGCGGACGAGCTCCATCGTGGCTACGGCGTTTTCGCAGGTCATGTTGAAATCATATAGGGTGTACCGGCCTTTGATAATGATTTTCTGGAGCCACTCAAAGAGCACCAGGGTAATCAGGGCGGAAACAAACCCCGCGAACGCCACCACATAATAGCCGCCGCCGGCGGCCACGCCCATGCAGGCCGTCATCCAGAGGCTGGCCGCGGTGGTCAGGCCCTTGACGGTGACGCCCTCCCGCAGTATCGTACCCGCTCCCAAAAAGCCGATGCCGGTGATAACTTGGGCGCTGAGCCGGGCCGGGTCTGGCGTGGCGCCATAGGGCCGGTATTGAGCGAAAATCATCTGGCTGGTCATCATCACGACGCAGGCCCCCAAGGCCACCAGCATATGGGTGCGCATCCCGGCGGGCCTGTGGGTGTATTCCCGCTCGGCCCCCACCACCAGGCCGATGAACATGGCGCACAGCAGCCGGGCCGCCACCTCCAGCGGGCCCAATGCCAAAGCGGCGGCGTCCATTGTCTGAGCCATAACAAAACCTCCTCTTTTCTCGCGGCGTTTCCAGCCGTTTCTCTTCTGGTATTCTATCATGCCCAGCCCCTTCTTGCCAAGGGGAAAGGGCCGGCGGGAGATCAGAGAAAGAATCCGCCCCTATCCAAAGGCAAAGCCGGGATGGAACTCTGCCGGCTGTCAACTGGGGATTGTGCTTGTCGGCGCCCGCCCGGCGGAGTATAATAGAAAAGACCGCGGAAGCGGTCGATTCCCGGGCCGGCGGCATCCGGCAAAGGAGGAATTTTACCATGTATGATATCGTCATCCGCGGAGGGACCGTTGTAGACGGCTCCGGCGCCCCCCGTTATCGGGCGGACGTGGCCGTCAAAGACGGCAAGATCGCCAAAATCGCCCCCTCTATCCAAGAGGAAGCCGGCCGAGTCATCGACGCCGCCGGCAAAATCGTCTCCCCAGGCTTTATCGATTATCACAGCCATTCGGACAATACCATCCTGCTGGGACCGGATTCCTACAACTACCTGGAACAGGGCGTCACCACCGAAATCGCCGGCCAATGCGGCACGGCGCCCGCCCCTATGATGGAAGGCGAAGCCGACCGTCTGCCCCCAGAGCATCGGGAACGGCTGGAACAGGCCTGCGACAATTTCAACTCCTTCATCGAGGCGGTATCCCAGATGGAGCTGGGCAACAACATCGCCTTTTACATCGGCCAAGGCAACGTCCGAGGGCGGGTGATGGGCTACAGCGACGCCCAGCCCACGCCGGAACAGCTGGAGGAAATGAAGGCTTGGGTCCGTCAGGCCATGGAATGCGGCTACCTGGGCATGACCACCGGCCTGGTCTACGCCCCTTCCGTCTATGCCGGCGAAGAGGAGCTGGTGGAGCTGGCCAAAGTGGTGGGGGAATATGGCGGAAGCTACGCCTCCCACATCCGGGGCGAGGCGGACAATGTGGTGGAATCTGTGGAGGAAGCCATCAACATCGGCGAAAAAGCGGGTATCCCGGTGATTATCTCCCACCTGAAGGTGATCGGCAGGCAGAACGAAGGCCTTTCGGAAAAAGTTTTGCAAGTGATCGAGGACGCCAACGCCAGAGGCGTCAAAGTCCGAGCGGATCAATACCCCTATCTGGCGGGCAGCGCCCCCTTTATCAGCTGCATCCCGCCCAAATTCCATGTGGGCGGCGAGGATAAGCTGGTGGAAAATCTGAAAGACCCGGCCTTCCGCCAGAAAGTGACGGACTCCATCCAGAACGAATATGAGGAGTTCGCCAGCAATCTGGCGGACGCCGGCTTTGAAGGCACACTGATGGCGGGCTGCGCCAAGACCCCTCAATATGTGGGCAAGACCATCGCCCAAATCGCCCAGGAGGAAAACAAGGACCCCTGGGACGTGTGCTACGACCTGCTGATCGCCAACGACGGCCAGGCCCAGGGCATTTATTTCAACCAAAACGAAAGCGATATGCTGCGCATCATCGCCCATCCCTATGTGATGGGCGGCAGCGACTGGTCCAATTACCTCTCTCATCCGGACCGCGAGAAGGTAGGCGGAGGACATCCCCGGGGCACCTCCACCTTTATCGCCCGGCTGGCGACGCTGCGGGACCAGGGCCTGCAAACTCTGGAACAGGCGGTCCACAGCGTGACCGGCCTGCCCGCCGAGATGAGCGGCATTCCCGAAATCGGCCTGGTGAAAGAGGGCTTCCGCGCGGATCTCTGCGTCTTTGATTACGCCGCCCTGGGGGCGGACAGCGATTATCTCCATCCCTTCCGCAAAAACCGGGGCCTGGACTATGTGCTGGTAGGCGGCAAACCGGCGGTGGAGCAGGGCGAATACAACGGCGTGAAAAACGGCGCCGTGCTGCGCCGGAAGGCGCCGGCCAGCAACTGACGGCGGCCGGGGTCCGGCTTCGTTTCCTCCCCTCCAAAATCCAAAAAGGGCCGCCCCCTCCCTTTCCTTTGAAGGGGCGGCTCTGGCCTTTGGCCTGAAAGGAACTTGAGATGAACAAAAGACAAAGCCGCCTGTTTTACGGCTGGTATGTGGTATTCGCCTGTTTTCTGATCATGGGCGTCTCTGTGGGCTTGGTCAACAACAGCAGCGGCGTTTATATCAAGCCGGTGTGCGCCGATATGGGTTTTTCCCGCAAAGCCATGGCTTTCAACAACACGCTGATTGCGGCCAGTTCCATGCTTGTGGCGGTTTCCGCGGGCAAAATCTACGCCCGCTTTGACGTCAAGCAGGTGATGCGATTTGGCGGCGTGGCCCTGGGCCTGGGATACATGAGCTACTCCCTGGCCCAAAACCTGCCCATGTTTTATCTGTCCTCCCTGGCCTGCGGCTTTTCCCAAGCCCTGCTGACGACAGTTTCCATCTCCATGCTGATCGCCAACTGGTTCCACGCCAGCCGAGGGGCGGCCCTGGGGGCGGCCTCTATGGGCAGCGGCATAGGCGGCATGATCTGCAACCCGCTGGCCGCTTGGCTGATTGAACAGGCGGGCTGGCGCCAGACCTATCTGCTCCTGGGCGCCGCAGCGCTGATCATTGTGGCGCCGGCTTGCTTTTTCATCGTGCGCGCCCGTCCCCAGGACATGGGCCTTCAGCCCTATGGCGAGGCGCCGGCGCCGAAGGAAGACCCCTGCCCGGCGGAGCAGCCGGGGCTGACGGCCCAGGCCGCCCGGCGAACCTGGCAATTCTGGGCGCTGGCGGCCTGCAACACCGTCAACAGCCTGTGCGCCGTTAGCCTGGTGCAAAATTCCGCCCCTCATCTCAGCGACGTGGGCCTTTCCGCCATGGCCGCCTCGGCAGTGGCTTCGGCTATGATGGCCTCGTTGGCGGCGGGGAAATTTTTTCTGGGCTGGCTATTCGACCACTGGGGCGTCCGCCGAGCCTCCTTCTTTGCCAACCTGTGCATGATTATGGGCCTGATCGGCATGGTGCTGGCGCCCTTCCGGCCGGCTTTGGCCATGATTGTCCTTGGCGCCGGTTTGGGCGGGGCCTTCGGCGCCGTGGCCACCACCCTGCTGACCGATCGCTTGTTTGGCCCCCGGGAATTTGCCGCCATCCTGGGCTCTGTCAGCGCAGTCAGCGGCGCCGGCGCTATGGCCGGCCCCATTGTCATCAACAGCGTCTATGATTCTTTGGGCAGTTATCGGCCCGCTATGGCGTTTATGGCCGCCTTGATGGCTCTGGCCCTGTTGGGCTATCGCTTTGTGCTGTCCCATCCCCCCGCCCTGCCGGAGCGGCCCAAAACCCCCGCCCAACAATAGCCGAAACGCGCCAAAAGCCCCCGAACAGGGGGCTTTTTTTCATCTAAAAAACCCCGGAGAAATTACAAGAACGTATACTTTCTTGCAACAATCCGAGGCTCTTTTTCTGTTCAAACAATATCATAAATCCACCCAACTTTCAATAGGCAGTTTTTCTAATTTCCTGAGGATTTTACAATATTTTTTGCAAGAATGTCCTTCTTGCAAGAAAGTATACTTTATTGTAACAACAAAGCTGCAACGCCAAATTTATTGACAGGAGGTGAAATTGCTCGCTGCAAATTAGAGAGGCTTTCCATCTATCATTTTCAAATAAGAGGAGAGAAATTGCTGATGAAACCGTTTCAAAGGATCTTAGCAGCGCTGACGCTGACGGCGACGTTGACCGGACCCATGGCCCAGGCGCTGTCCTATGAGGACGGCATGGCGCCCAGCCAGCAGACCTATGCAGTCCAATTTTCAGATGTTCCCGCCACTCACTGGGCCTTTCAGTACATCGCCGATCTGGTGGATCGAAAGGCCATCAACGGCTATCCCAACGGGTTGTTTTACCCTGGCAAAACCGTGAGTCGAGAGGAATTTGCCAAAATCCTCGCCGTAGCCTCGGCCTGCGACGTACAGAAAACCCTGGACAACCCTACAGGCGTTTTCACCGACGTAAAACCCGGCTACTGGGCCACGCCCTATATTGAAGCCGTCAGCCAAGATATGACCGGTTACCCAGACGGCGACGGCATGGCCTTCCGCCCCAAAACCATGGCTGTCCGGGAGGATATGGCTGTGGCGATTGCAAAAATGTGGGCCTTGGACACCAGTATGGCGGATGAAAGTATGCTGGAAACCATGTTCAGCGACACAGCTTCCATTTCTCCGGCCTTGAAGCCCTATGTGGCTGCGGCTGTGGAGGCGAAAATCATCAACGGCTATGCCGACGGAACGTTTGGCGGACAGCGCACCATCACCCGGGCGGAAGCCGCGGCCATGCTCTGGCGGGCGCTGGCCAATTTCGGAATCCCTGAAAAGAACATGAGCAACGCCGACAGCAACACAAAGGCGCCTGTGGAGACAGATAAAAAGCCGACTACCCCTAACACACAGACCCCTGTAACGCCTCCTGTCAACCAGGAGAAGCCTGCAACGCCTCCCCCTAACCAGCAGGAAAACCAGAAACCCCAAGAACCGACCAAACCTCAAGAACCCCAGAAACCGGAAGAAAATCAAAAACCTGAGCAGCCTGTAACCCCCGAAAAACCTGCGGAACCGGAAAAGCCGGCCCCAACGCCCGCTCCCACCTCCTATCGAGATTGGAAAAAAGACGACGGCCGTTGGGCCAACGAGTCTCTGGGCAACGGGACTATGGCCTCCAACGGCGGTTTGGTGACGGCCCTTTCCATCGCCATGGTCAAATCGGGCAAGGAATCGGAGAGCTCTTTCAATCCCTCTGTTCTGCTCCAACGGCTGAAAAGCGTAGGCGGCTTTACGGACAGCGGCGCGCTGCGTTGGGCAAAGGTTTCCGAGGCCGTCCCCGGATTTACCGAGCAGACCAACGCCAATATGAAGAATTCCAGCCTGACTGCTAATCAAAAAGCGGCCATGATCAACGACCTGTGCAACAAAGGATATACTGTCGTGGTGCAAATTCCTGGAAACTCTCCCTGGGGCCTGCGCTATGTGACAGTGGATTCCGTCAATGGCGACACCGTTACCATGCACGACCCCAACAGCAATGAAACCAACCTGTTTGCCGCCTATGGCAACTGGCCCGATGTGGCGATTCCCTATTCTGTGGGCGGCCAAGCCGTTACAGAACCCTCGAATCCTGCCGGCAATCATGTCTATATCCAGCAGCAGGACGGCGACGGCTGCTATATCGCCTCCGCCGCTATGGTGATTGCCAATTACCGGGTGCAAAACGGCAATTCCGCCGTATCCTATGGAGACGTGAAGGCGGCCAACGGCGGCTCCACCTATATGAACTGGAATATTTTCAGCAAATACGGCCTGAAAGACCGGGATGTCTGGACAAGCAAACTCAACAGCGGCTGGAACGGCAGCCAGCGCCTGCAGGGGGCTGTGGACGCCCTGAAAAACAACAATTACGGCCTGATGTTGTGCTTCAAAGGCAACGGAAAATCCCATGCCGTAACGGTGATTGGCTATGAAAACGGCAATCTGATCGTCTGCGACCCGGCCCGCAACGGCCTGGGCGGCGACGCCATCAAGCTCACCGACTGCGCCTATATCCGCAACAACATCACCGGCCAGGTCTCCCAGGAGGAAATGCTGACCTACTCTAATTCCTGCACCTGGTTTGAGGCGAGGTAATGTATCAATGAAAAGCAAAAAACTATGGTTATCTATTTGTCTCGTGGCGCTTGTTCTGTTCCTTTTGAACGCCTGTGGGCGGCAGTGGACTTGCGATGAATGCGAAACAGAATTTCGCGGCACAGCCTATACAGGATATAATGGAACAGAAACCTTTTGCGAAGATTGCGCCCGCCATTACTGGGCTCCGTTTTCTTATAAAGATTTCCAAAAATAGCGAGTAATTCCTAACGGAAGGAGGAACTCCGACAGGCGGGTTCCTCCTTCCTGGAAGTTGAAAGAGAGGCCGTCTTTTATGAAAAAATTTATGATTTCATTGCTGACCGCTATGCTGGTATTGGGTTTTTGCACCTGCACAGCCTCTGCCCGCAGCTTTTCCGACGTTCCTTCCTCCCACTGGGCCTATAACTATATTGAGGAAGCTGTGGAAAAGGGCTTTGTCAACGGCGTCGGTTCCGGGAAATATGATCCCAATGGGCAAATCAGCAACGCCCAATTCATCACAATGATGACTCGCGCTTTTGCCAAGGACAAGCTATCTCAAGGAAATGCCAATAGTTCCGCATCGTCTCAATGGTGGGAGCCCTATCTGAAAACAGCGTATGACAATCGCTTTCTAAACGGCATGACTGCCGGAACCGCCATGCAAAGCGGCAACTCTGCCCAGCTTCGCACTGTCGTCGAGCAGCCTATCAACCGATTCGATATGGCAGAGGCTATTCAGAACATGATGAATAGACTCGGCGTCAAAAAACCCTCTTCCGAAATGATTTCCAAAACCCGTTCCGCCATTCCGGATTATAAAAATATCCCTTCCTCACATCAACAAGCGGTTGAAATAGCATATTCCAGCGGCTGCCTGACCGGAATAGACGAAAAAGGCACCTTTTCTGGCAATTCCGGCATGACGCGAGCTCAAGCCGCCGTTGTGTTGATTCGCCTGGACGAGCTCTCTCGAACAGGGACGATTACCAATAAAGTGGTGGAGCCTGCTCCATATGGAGACTTGACGGAGGGGTACTGGTATTCTCCAGGTTTCAGATTGATGGTTACTTATTTTTACCATTTTAATGAAGATGGCACATATGAACAAATATATGGAAATGGCGATGTTACGCATGGAAAATATGAAATTCGCGATGGGAAATTATATATACTTAACAGTCCACCTTACCCTGATGGTGAATTTTACTATGATACCGCACAAAAGAAATGGGTAAGTACGAATTGGTTAGCACGAACAACCCAATCAACAGATGCAAATATTCCTATTACTGAAAAAGACACTCTATTTCGAGCAAATTATGATAATTTTGTTCCTTTTTCCTGGTTACCAAAGCTGGATCCTGCTCAGGGTGTAGAATATAAAATAGATTCAATAAATGATCCGTTTACCAAGGTACAGGATGTTGATGCTATTGTAACTAAAATTAAAGATCCGCGTTCTCAGTATTACTGTCTTTTTGACGTTGAGACAAAACAAGGGGAAATTGTCTATTCATTTGCAATCGCAGGAGAGGGATACGACGGTTACGACAATATTAAAGAAATTTATCAAGATGATGATGTCCTGGTCACAGAAGTGACAGTAGGCGCTATGGATTGGCATACACTCTGCTTTAACAAAAAAACAGGCGAATTAAAAGATATTCCAGAAATTTCAACATCTTTCGAATCAACAAAAAATGGTTCATTATTGATAGGTTACCATGAAATTTTGGAATCTGAAGCACCTGGCCGAATTACCCTTTATACTATCTATGGCAATTTCGTGGCAGAACTAGTAGATGATAAATATCTTCCATATTATCATGCGAGTAAAGATTATATATACTATGCCTATTCTGATATTGGTCCCTGGAGTACCGGTGAATATAACTTGCATTTGCCATTTGTGATATGGAGATATAATTTGTCCACTGGGGAACGCCAGCAAATTTATTCTTTAACTGGTTTTATCAAAGAAATGGGGGATGGGTATGTAAAATACTCAAAACCCGATTCTGATAAAGTGTATACTGCATGGTACTAACCCCCGCCTTAGAACAAACCCGGCCCCTTTTATCAGGGGCCGGGGTTTTGATTCTATTCTCCCAAAATCTCCTCGATCTTTTGGGCCGCTTCTTCGATATATTGGCTCAGGGGCATTTGCTGGAGTCCGCAGATATGGGCGCCGGATTTGGCGCTGGGGATGAGCACCAGGCGGGCGTCGCTCTGGCCCACGGCGGCGGCCATGGGGGCGGTGATTTCCCCCAGCATAGCGCCGGCGATGAGGACGCCGATGGGCCCGGCGATGATATCCGCCCGGCGGCAGCATTGTATCACGGCGTTTTCGCCGGTGGCTCCGTCCTGAGCGCCGGCCCGCAGCATGGCGGAGGTGGCCAGAGAATTGGCCCCCAGGGCCAGCAGCCGGATCCCCGGCAGGCCCTTCAGCCGGGCGATCAGCGCCGAGCCCACGCCGCCCCCTTTGCCGTCTATCACTACAATGGTTTTCATGGGTTTGACTCTCTCTTTCTCTTCGATTGCGTTTTATTTGGGTCGTTCTGTCTGTTTCAGCGGCAGCAGGACGGTAATTTTCGTGCCCTTGCCCTCCTGGCTTTCCAGCGACAGGCTGCCCTGGTGGGCTTCTACAATATGGCGCACGATAGACAGGCCCAGGCCGGTGCCGCCGGTCTGCTTGGAGCGGCTTTTATCCACCCGATAAAACCGCTCGAAAACCCGGCTCTGGTGCTGGACAGGGATGCCGATGCCCGTGTCCTCCGCCGCGACGGCGGCCATATCCCCTTGGCGCTGGATGGTAATCCAAGCCACGCCCCCGGGCTTGTTGTACTTCACTCCGTTGGAGAGCAAATTGACCATCAGCTCCTCCAACATTCTGCCGTTTCCGTCGATCTCCAGCTCTTCTCCCTGACAGAAGACGGAAACCTCTTTTTCCGCCGCTTCCAGCGCCAAGGTGTCCGCCGCCTGGCGGGCGGTTTCCAGCAGGGGAATCCGCTGCCATTCCGCTTTGCCCCCGTCCTCAATTTCCGAAAGGCGCATGATATCGTCGATCAGGAATTGCAGCCGCCCGGCCTCCAGCCGGATGCGGCCGGCGAACTGGGCGGCGTCCTGGCCCCGGGCCATGCCGGTTTCAATCAGCTCGGCAAAGCCGCTGATGGAAGTCAGGGGCGTTTTCAGCTCATGGGAGACGTTGGCAGAAAAATCCCGCCTCTGCCGCTCGGCCCGGATTTGTTCGCTGGAATCCACCGCCAGAATCATGGCCCCCTGGGCGCCCTGGGCCGGGCTGACGTACAGCCGCAGATAAAGCTGGCCCAGCTGCAAAACGGTTTCCTGGGGCTGGCGCAGGCTCATCGCCTGGTTCACCGCCCGGACAAAGGCCGGGTCTGAGCAGAGCTCCAAAGCGCTTCGGCCTCTGGGGTCGCCGGCGGGGGTCTGAAGCAGCTCTCGAGCGCCCTGGTTGCAGGAGAGGACGTTTTTGTTCCCGTCGATCAGAATCAGCCCCTCCCGCACGCCGGAGGTAATCATGGAAAGGGTGTCCCGTTCCTGCTGAATCCGGTGAATATTGGCGGCAATCTGGGCCTTCTGGGCCCGGATTTTATCCAAAAAAGGCTCCAGCTCCTGGTAGGCCGGCTTGCCGATGGGGGATTCCAAGCTCAAGCTCTGGGCCGCTTCCATCACCGGCGCCATCAGCCGCTGGGTGACCCATCGGGAGATGGGCAGGGCCAAGGCGGCCATCAGCAGCCCGATGACCGCCGCCCAAGGCAGGCTGCCAAAAAACACGGCGGTGAGGCTGTGAGCCGAAGCGCCCAGCCGCAGCACGGAGCCGTCTTCTCGCAGATAGGCGATGTAATAGACCGTTTCCCCCAGGGTATCGGAGCGGCGGGCGCATTGGCCAAACCCCTCCCGCCGGGCCTGAATCACCTCCCGGCGGCTTTCATGGTTTTCCATCCCGTCCGCCGGCACGCTGGAATCAAACGCCGCCTTGCCGCCGGCGTCGATCAACGTCAAGCGGATATCCGGCGCGGACTGGCGCAGGGACTCCAGATAGTCCAGAGGACGAGGCGCAAAATCCAGCCCGGCCAGAATCAGCCGGCCTTGGTTTTGCAGCTGCCGCCGGGCCTGGCCTTCATAAAGCCGGTAAAACCCCAGGGCGGAGAGGGCCGCCGTCAGCAAAATAGCCAGGGCGCTGACGCAGATCAGGCTTTGCAGAACGCTTTTTTTCACCGTTCTATCCCTCCAGCTTGTATCCCGCCCCCCGGACGGTTTTGATCAGCCCGCCGCCGGCGCCTAGCTTGCGGCGAAGGGTTTTGACGTGCATATCCACCGTGCGGCTTTCGCCCTGGAAATCAAATCCCCACACCTTTTCCAGCAGCCGGGTGCGGGATAGGGCCTCCCCTGGGCAGCGCATCATGTAGTGAAGAAGCTCAAATTCTTTGTAGGTTAGCTCCACCGGCTTGCCGCCGGAGCAAACGGCCCGGCTCAGCGGATCCAGCGTCACCGGCCCGCAGGACAAGGGCCCGGCGCCCCGGCTTGTCCGGCGCAGCACCGCCCGAATCCGGGACAGCAATTCCAACACGCTGAAGGGCTTGGCGATGTAATCGTCCGCCCCGGCGTCCAGCCCGGCCACCTTGTCCAGCTCGGCGGTTTTGGCCGTCAGCATAATCACCGGCGTGGCGGCGCTGGTTCCCTTTTTTACCTGGCGCAGGATGTCCATGCCGTCTTCTCCGGGCAGCATGATGTCCAACAGCAGCAGCCGGGGGGGCTCCCGCCGCCAGCAGGGCCAGAACTCCTGGCCGCTCTCAAATCCCCGGGCCTGGTATCCCCCGCTTTCCAGGGCGTAACAGACCATCTGCCGGATGCTCTCGTCGTCTTCCACGCAGTAGATCAAGGGTTTCTCTTCCATATGCCTTCCCTCCTTTTCTGCTCTGACTATACCACAACATCCGGGGGGAAGGCAAGAGCGGCGGAAAAGGCAGGCCCTCCCAGCCGATATGGCTATAGGTCGTAGGGGATCTCTCCCGGCGGATCTGGGTCTTCCAAAGGCAGAGAGACGGTGAAGACAGTGGCCTGCTCGTCGCTTTGGGCGGAGATCGAACCCCCATGCAGCTCCACAATCTGCTTGGCGATGGCCAGTCCCAGGCCGGCGCCGCCGGCGTTTGTGGATCGGGCGGCGTCCATCCGATAAAATTTCTCGAAAATCAGCTCCAACTGCCGGGGAGGAATCCGGGGCCCCTGGTTGCTGACGGATACGACGGCCCGCTCCCCCTGCCGCCGGGCTTGGACTTGGACGGCGGTATTTTCATAGCCATATGCCGCCGCGTTTTTGAACAGATTGTTGAAAACCCGGGCCAACTTATCCGGGTCGGCGGAGACAGACAAACCAGGCTCCGCCTCCACTCGGGCCCATTTGCCCTGCCGGGCCAAGATGGGATAAAATTCGTCCGCAATCTGGGCCAGCGCCACGTCCAGCCGCACAGGCCGGCGTTCCAGCACAACCTGCTGGAGGTTGAAACGGGTGATATCGAAAAATTGGTTGATCAGCTCCTCCAGCCGATAGGCCTTGTCCAAGGCCACCCGGGTGTATTTGGCCCTTTGCTCCAAAGGCATATCGGCCGCTTCGTCCAGCAGGCTCAAGTACCCTACCACCGAGGTCAAAGGGGTCTTCAGGTCGTGGGCCAGATAGACCACCAAATCGTTTTTCCGCTGCTCGCTCTCCAGCGCGGCCCGCTGGCGGGCGGCCAGGGCCCCTTGGATGCGATCCAGCTTTTCATCCATGAAGGCCAGCTCCTGGGGCAATTCTTCCTTTGCCGCAGCGCCTTCCGCCAGAAGCCGGTCCAACCGCCGGTCCAGCTGGCGGAAATACTGGCTGAACCGCCGCAGCAATCGGTTCCAGAGCAGCAGCAGAATGACCGCCGCCATCAGAGTCGTCCAAAAGCCCTTGTGCCGCAAAAACGCCCCCTGATACAGGCGGATGCCCTCCTCTTGGCTGAGCCCCAAAAACACCCGGACGGCGGCCACGAAGAAATTGGCGAAGGGATCCTCCAATACGCCGTCCACCAGCAGGGCCCGGGCCATGGCCGCGATCACATAAGTTTCCGCCAACAGACGAAGAAATTGTCCCGTCATTTTCCGCCGCAGACGGCGCAGGTCGTCGTCCTGTCGGTTTCGGGCCCGCTTCTTTTTTTCCTTGCCTTCAACCATCGATTTTGTACCCCACGCCCCAGACTGTTTTGATATACTTGGGTTTATCGGCTTTGTCCCCCATCTTTTCCCGCAGATGGCGGATATGCACCATCACCGTGTTGTTGCTGTTGGTAAAGTATTTTTCTCCCCACACCTGGCGAAACAGCTGCTCGCAGCTGATGACTTTGCCCCGGTTTTCGCACAGGAGCCACAAAATATTGAATTCCAGCGGCGTCAGCGACAGAGGCCGGTCGTTGAGCTGGCAGGTGCGGGCCGCCCTGTCGATGACAATGCCGGAAAAATCGATCACATCCCCGTTCCCCTGGAGAGCTCCTTCGTTATACCGCCAGGCGCGGCGCAGCTGGGCCTTGACCCGGGCTACCATCTCCAATGGGCTGAAGGGCTTGGAGATATAGTCGTCTGCTCCCAGAGCCAAACCGTTGATTTTATCCAGCTCCTCGCCTCGGGCCGTCAGCATAATCACCGGATAGGTATAGGTTTCCCGGATCACCCGGCACAGCTCGAAGCCGTCCACGCCGGGCAGCATCACGTCCAGCAGCGCCAGATCCATGGGCTGGCGCCGAATCCATTCCAAAGCCTGGGTGCCGTCATAGCATTTATAGACGGTAAAGCCCTCGTTCGTCAGATAGAGCTCCACCAGATCCGCGATTTCTTTTTCATCGTCCACCGCCAATATCTTGGCTTCCACAAAATCATCCCCTCTTCGTCGGCAGAATCCGGGCGCGTCCTCTTGTATTCTACCCGATTTTCCCTTCGCTGTGCAGAGGGCAATTACTTAAGTTTTTCTTTCGACCGGCAGAAGGATCCCTGCGCGGCGGAAGCTGCCCCCGCGCAAAAGAAAAAGCCCCGGCAAATTGCCGGAGCCTAAGGGACGCTAAAAAACGGCGCGCAGAGGGGTTTGGATTCCAAAATCATCCGCAGTCTATAGATTATATCCGGTTTGCTGGTTGGCGTCTTCCATCAGCTTGACGTTGATTTCCTGGGTTTCCCCGGCCCCTTGGCGGTAAAACGTCAGCTTCATCATCTCGCCGGCCTTGTGCCTATCCCGCAGAGAGCAAGCCTGGGCCACGGTTTCCACCCGAATATCGTCCACGCCGATGAGGATATCCCCCGCCGCCAACCCCTTGAGAGCCGCGTCGCTTTTCGGATCCACCTGATCAATGAGCACGCCCTGGGGCAGCCGGTAAAAGGCGGCGGCCATGGCGCTGAGATTCCGGCCGCTGAGGCCCGCCAGAGGCCTGCCTGAAACATAGCCCTTTTCAATCAGCTCCTCCACCACCGGCTTCACCTGGTTGGCGGGAATGGCGAATCCCAGCCCCTCATAGTTTTCCACGCTGATTTTGGCGCTGTTGACGCCGATGACCTGGCCGTATTCGTTGATCAGCGCCCCGCCGGAATTGCCCGGATTGATGGAGGCGTCGGTCTGAATCAGCGTCATAGACGCGCCGTTGACCACGATGTTCCGGTTGATGGCTGAGACGATGCCGGCGGTGGCGGTGCCCTCCAAACCCATGGGATTGCCGATGGCCACCGCCGCCTCCCCGGCCTCCACCTGGTCGGAATCGCCGAATTCCGCCGCCTGGAGGTTCTGAGCCTCGATTTTGAGTACGGCGATATCCGTCTTCGCGTCGGCGCCCACCAGGTCGGCAGAATAGGTCTCGCCGTTGTCCAGCGTGACGGAGACATTGTCGCCCCCTTCCACCACATGGTTATTCGTCACAATATATCCGTCTTCCGACAAAATAATTCCCGAGCCTGTGCTGCCGGTGGAATACGTCTGGAAACTCTCCGTCGCCACGCCCACCACAGAGGGCCGTACTTTTTTCACCACGTCAGTCACGTCTTTGACCACCAGCGCAGGATGATCCTGCCTCTTCCCCTCCTCAGGCTTGGGCCGCACCGCCAGGGCAAAGCCCTCCTCTTCCTCCGCCAAGGGCTCCTGAGCTTGCAGGACCGGGCTTTGGTCTGGCTGGTCTTCCCGGGGCTGATCCTCCGCCGCCGGCGAAGGGGCGGCGGCGCGTTCCCTGCCCCGATCCTCTTCCTGTATCAACAGATAGCAGCCCAAGCCGCCCATCAGGGCCAGCGCCGCGCAGACAGCCGCGCCCCGGCGCCAACGCCCTCTGCGGCGTTTGGAAGCCAGCACTTCTTCATAGCTGCGGTAAGCGGCCACATTGCGATAGTAATGGGGCTCTTCCGGCGGCGCCGGCCTTTCTGTGTTTGGTTGGTTTCGCTGGCTGAACATAAGCTGGAAATCACCTCGTCAATAGCTGAGCAGACAGAGCGCCCAAAGCGCGCGTCTTTTTTGGCGAATAGACGTCTTTGCTGCAAAAAAGGAGGCCGGAACTAACAGAATAAAAGCGACTCCCTCCCAAAAAATCTTCAGATTTTTGCGCGGAGCGCCAGGAACCCGCCGCAGGCGGGACGACGGAAGTCCGGCGAACCCGATTTCCGGCGATTCAGTCGCCGGAAATCTATCCAATCAATGGGGTCTCCAAAAAATCTTTAGATTTTTGCGCGAAGCGCCAAGAACCCGCCGCAGGCGGGACGACGGAAGCCCGGCGAACCCGATTTCCGGCAATTCAGTCGCCGGAAATTATCCAATCAGCGGGGTCCCCAAAAAATCTTCAGATTTTTGCGCGAAGCGCCAGGGACCCGCCGCAGGCGGGACGACGGAAGTCCGGCGAACCCGATTTCCGGCGATTCAGTCGCCGGAAATCTATCCAATCAACGGGGTCCCCAAAAAATCTTTAGATTTTTTGGGGTATCATAAAGCAGAACTCCGTCTGGCCGTTTCCGCTCTTGGCGTAGATATCGCCGCCGTGGCGGTTGACTAACGTCTTTACAATATAGAGACCCAGGCCCGAACTGGTCACTTTGGCGCTGCGGGAGCGGTCGCCTTTGTAAAAGCGCTCGAAGATATGGTCGATATCCTCCGGGGCGATGCCCGGACCGGTGTTGACAATATTGCATTGCACCTTGCCGCCTTTGGCGGAGAGATAGACGATGATTTTGCCCTGCTGCTGGGTGAATTTCACAGCGTTGTCAATCAGGTTGTAGACCACCTGGAAAATGGCGTCGTGATCCGCGCAGAGTTCCAGTTTTTCCGGGATATCCAGATTCAGGTCGATCTCCTTTTCGGTAAGCTGCCGCTCGAACCCCAGCACAATGCGCCGGGCCATCTCGCTGATATCGAAGGAAGTCCTGTTCAACGCCCGCTGGCCGCTTTCCAGCCGGGAAACCTCCACCATGCTGTTGGCCAGCCGGGAAAGACGGCGGATTTCCTCTGAAACGATGCGCAGATAATATTCCTGCTTTTCCTGGGGAATGGCGCCGTCCAAAATACCGTCGATAAAGCCGCCGATGGTCGTCATTGGGGTCCGCAGGTCGTGGGATACGTTGGCGATCAAATCCCGCCTCTGCGTTTCCATATTTTCAATGGCGTCGGCCATGTGGTTGAAGCTGACTGTCAAGGCGTACAGCTCGTCCCGCTGCTTGGGCACAGCCACCCGGGCGGAAAAATCTCCCCGGCCAAAGTTGCGGGTGGCGGCGGCGATGTTGCGCAGGGGCCGCAGCGTGTTGTTGACCATGGCGTAAGTCACAGCCAGCACCACCAGAAAAACCACAAAAATCATCAGAATAAAGGTGCTGGAAATATTGGCGAAGAGCTTCAAAGAGGAGTCGGCGGGCAGAGAAGCGAAGACCATGCCCAGCGTCTGGCCGCCGCTTTGGGCCGGCGCGCCCAGCGTGTAATGAGGGGACGTGAGCAGACCGGAGAAATTGCCCATTTCATAAAACCGGCCCTTTTGCTCCACCGCCTCCTGGGCGGCCTGAGGGGCGTAAACCCTCTCTTCATGGACATAACAGCCCTCGCCTGTGGCGAAAAACAGCACCTCGCCCTCTTCGTCGCAGATAAACAGGATGCCGTCCAGATTGTCCGCCAGGCCCATGACGCTGTTGCGATAGAACTTTTCATAGGCTTGAAGGCTGAAGCTGGAACCGATCATATTGGGGGCGATCTGCATATATTCGGCGGTATAGGCGGAAGCCCGGCTGACGGCGGCGGCCAGGGCGCTCTCCCGCTCCCGGGCGGCATACCGGCTGATTTGATAGATAAACGCGCCGCCTAAGGCGGTGAAACTGAGCATGACCACCAGGGAATAGATGATGAAGTTTTTGAGAAAAATGCTTTTGACGCCCTTCATACCCGCTCTCCCCTGGCTGTTCTTTTTTTATTTGTTCCGCTGGCGGCGCGTTCCCAATCGTCAGCTGGCCGTCTCGAATTTATATCCCACGCCCCAGACGGTTTTCAGCTCCCATTGATCGCTGGCGCCGGAGAGCTTTTCCCGCAGGCGCTTGATGTGGACGTCCACCGTCCGGGTATCGCCGAAATAATCAAACCCCCACACGTCGTCCAGCAGCTGGGACCGGGTGAACACCCGGTTGGGAGACGAGGCCAAAAAATACAGCAGCTCGATCTCTTTGGGCGGGATTTCCATTTTTTTACCTTTGACTACAATATTATAGCTCTCTTTGTCGATCACCAGATTGTCAAATTCCAGCTTGGCTGGAGCGTCGTCGTCAAACCGGCGCATCACCGCGTGAATACGGGCGATGACCTCCCGCATTTCAAAGGGTTTGGAGATATAATCGTCCGCCCCCAGCTCCAAGCCAGAAACCTTGTCAAAGGTTTCGCTTTTGGCCGTCAGCATGATCACCGGGGTTTTGGAGGCGGCCCGGATTTCCTTAATGACCTGCCAGCCGTCCATATTGGGCATCATCACGTCCAGCAACACCAGATCCGGGTGAATCCTCTTGAAAGCCCGGAGGCCCTCGGCGCCGTCGCAGGCGCTTTCAATCACATATCCTTCTTGTTCCAGATAAAGGCGCAGCAATTCCCGGATATTACTGTCGTCCTCGATAATCAGAAGCGTTTTTGCCATGGCGAAACCCCTTCCTGACCGCCCGCCCAGTGATAAAGAAGCCCCTTGCGACAGGGGCGGCTGGCGGTTGTTTTGTATCTTGTTATTTATTATAGTGTCTGTCGCGCTGGATTGCATTAACAAAATGTAAACTAATCGTGGCCTAAAGGAAGCAAATCAAGCGTTTTTTCTTGCCATCAGCCGCCGAATCCTTTATACTTGGCCCAAGAACAGAATTTTCAGGAGGTTTTTTCATGAAATGGCTGATTGCTTCGGATCTTCACGGCTCGGCAAGCTGCGTCCGGCTGCTGACGGAAGCCTATGCCCGAGAGGGCGCCGACCGGCTGCTTTTGCTGGGAGATATCCTATACCACGGCCCCCGAAACGACCTGCCTTTGGACTATGACCCCAGGCAGGTTGTGGATTTGCTTTCCCCGCTGAAGGACCAAATTTTCTGCGTGCGGGGCAACTGCGACGCAGAGGTGGACCAGATGGTCCTGCCCTTCCCCATCCTGGCGGATTACTGCCTGTTGGAAAGCCAGGGCCGGCTGATTTATGGAACCCACGGCCATGTTTACAACCTGCAAAACCTGCCTCCTCTGGCTCCAGGAAGCGTTTTGCTCCACGGCCACACCCACATTCCCGCCAATCAGAAGCAAGACGCTCTTCTCTATCTGAACCCCGGTTCGGTTTCCATCCCCAAAGAAAACAGCCCTCGCAGCTATATGACGCTGGAAGAGGGCCTGTTTCAATGGAAAGAGCTGGAGGGCCGGGTCTACGACAGCCTGCGGCTCTGAAGCCCAGCCCTCTGGCAAACAAAAAAAGCGGCTTTTGCCGCCTTTTTCTGTTGCTGTCGCCCTGCCTGCCGGCGTTATCCGGCCCGTCTGGCCTGGCTGCGGAAGGCCCAAAGATAGGTCAGCGTAATGACCGCCAACAGGCCGATCATGACGGCAAAGGCGGGCTTATAGCTGCCCAAAGCGTCATAAGAGCCGCCCACCAGCACTGGGGTCAACATCCCGCCCACGTTGGCGAAGGCGGAAATCATCCCAAAAATGCTGCTGAAATCCCGATCGCCGTAGACGATCTGGGCGATAATCGGATGGGCCACGTTTCCAAAGGCGCCGCCCAGACCCACGCCTAAAACAATCAGCCCCACCCCGGGCAGAGCCGGCGCCAGCAGGCCCCCCGCCAGCCCCAAAGCGGCGGAAATCTGGGCCGCCGTCGTGGCCCGAGAAGCGCCCAGTCTGTCATAGAGCCAGCCCAAAGCCAGCTTGCCCGCCGCCAGGGAAGCCATGCCGCAGGAGGCGGCGGCCGCCGCAAAGGCCGGAGAAAAGCCCACGTCGCTGATATGAGGGGCGATATTTTGCATCAGACCGCTGGTGCAGACGGTGTTCAGCGCGGCGCACAGGCAAAGGGCCCAAAACTGAGGCTGTCGGACGGCCTCATGGAACAGGGTCCCCCGGCGCTCCAGCTGGGAATAATCGATTTCGACATCCTGTTCCCCATAGGGCCGCAGCCCTTTGTCCTGGGGCCTGGTCCGCAGAACAAACAGGCAGATGGGAACGGCCAGGGCAAACACCCCGGCGGCCAAGACTTGATAGGCGGTCCGCCAGCCGAATTGGCCGATGAGCCGGCTGGCCAATGGGTTGCAGATCATGCCCCCCACGCCGCTGCCCATGAAGGCCAGCCCCACCGCCATCCCCCGGCGGGCATGGAACCAATTGCTGACGAGCAGCGAAAGAGCCACTGTGGTAATCATGCCCTCAGCCAAGCCTGTAACCAGCGCCGCCCCATAGAACATGGGCAGAGATTGGGCCAGAGAAAAGCAAAAATACCCCGCCGCCATCACGACGCTGCTGACCCGCAGGGCCCGGACCACGTCTACCCGAGCGAAAATCCGCCCGCTGACTAAAGACATCAGCATCAGCGAAGCGGACATAATGGTCTGAACCGCCCCCATACCCGCCCGGGAGAAGCCCATATCCGCGCACACCGGCTTGATGAATACCCCCATACAGTTGTTGATAGCCCCATAGGTCGCCGCCATCAACCCAAAGCAGCCGGCCACAATCAGCCAGCCATAAAACAATTTACCCTGCTTTTCTCTTTGCGCCATGTCCAAAACCCCCTGGCCCCAGGGCCAATTTTTTCACTCTCCGCTATTGTGGCGCAATTTCTGATTGATGTCAATGGAAATTTGGTTTGTTCAGCCCTCTTCGGCCCAGGCAATCCGCACGTTGACTGGCGATTTTAGAGGCCAAACCGCCGGCCGTCAGCCGCCTTCCTTTCTGTGGATCCAGTTTGAACGCGGCCTCCGAAGGCAGGCGGCGCAACCCTGTATTCGATTGGGATTTTGCATTTGTGTTTCATAAAAAAGCCGCCGATGCCGGTATGAATCCCCGGGTTGTGGGGCAAACTATCCACAGAAAAGTTGCCGCTGGAGAAAAATCATTGACAAACAGGAAAAATCAACATATACTTTAATCAGGAATTATTCCTGATAAGGGAGGAGTATCTATGCGGCGCCGCACCATCCAGCGGGCGCTGACGCTGGAAGCGGTGGAGCGGCTGCCGGGGCATCCCACAGCCGAGGAGGCATATCAATACGCAGTCCGGCAGGCGCCGGCCATCAGCCGGGGGACGGTTTACCGCAACCTGGCCTTTCTGGCCCAGCAAGGGGCCATTCGGCGCATTGCCATGCCCGACGGGGCGGATCGATTCGACCGGGAGACCGCCCCCCATTATCACTTGATTTGCCAGAGCTGCGGCCGCTTCATCGACGCCCCTTTCCCCTATCTGGCGGAGGCGGACGGGCAAATCGCCCGCCAGACCGGCTGGCAATGCCTGGGCCACACGGTTCTCTTCCAAGGCTTGTGCCCAGATTGCCTGAACGAGCTCACGGAAACCAACAATCAAAATCAGGAGGAAACGACAATGAGCAAGTATCGCTGCACCATTTGCAACTATATCTATGACGAGGCCGCCGGCGACGAGGCCAACGGCGTCGCCCCCGGAACCAAGTGGGAGGACCTGCCCGAGGACTATCTCTGCCCCATTTGCTCTGTGGGCAAAGATCAATTTGAAAAGGAAGACTAAATTCAAACAGGAACGATCCAACCAAGGAGGAAACGACTATGGACCTGAAAGGCTCTAAGACAGAAAGCAACCTGCTGGCGGCCTTTGCCGGCGAATCCCAGGCTCGGAACAAATATACCTACTATGCCTCCGCCGCCCGGAAAGAGGGATACAACCAAATCGCGGAGATTTTTGAGGAAACCGCCGCCAACGAGAAAGAGCACGCCAAAATCTGGTTCAAGCTGCTCCACGAGGGTTTTGTTCCCAAGACCGAGGCCAACCTGAAGGACGCCGCCGCCGGCGAGCATTTCGAGTGGACCGATATGTACGAGGGCTTTGCCAAGACGGCCAAGGAGGAGGGATTTGACAAAATCGCCTATCTGTTCCAGGCTGTGGGCAAAATCGAAAAAGAGCACGAAGAGCGCTACCTGAAGCTGCTGGAAAACCTGACTCAGGGCAAGGTCTTTGCTAAGGATCAGCCCCAGGCTTGGGTTTGCGCCAACTGCGGCCATATCCACTATGGCGATAAAGCCCCTGAAAAATGCCCGGTCTGCGACCATCCTCAGTCCTATTTCCAGGTCAAAGCGGAGAATTATTAGTCGTTTGCTTTGCGCCCAAACAAAAAGCTGGCAAAAGCCAGCTTTTTGTTTGCCCTTGTGAAGCCAAAACCCGCTGTCCGCTTCGGCAAAGATCCCGTCAAAACCAACGCTTACCCAACCAGAAGGGCCGCTTATTGCGGCCCTTCTGCCGTCCTTTAGCGGCGATGGCTCCCGTTATGGTCGATATGGCAGACAAGGCCGCCCTCCACATCACAATGGTCGTGGTTGAGAGAGTATGAAATCCGCTGTCCGTCCTCCAGCGTAACGCTCCAGTACTCTGCGCCGCCCTCCTCCTTTTCCAGCTTCAGCGTGGCGGCGGCAGGGTCTATTTCCACAGAGTTGCGAGCGTCAAATTCCACTTCGGCAGGAACGGCTTCCAACCCCGCCTCCATGGGCTTGAGTTCGGCGGCGGATACGGCAGTGGCTGCGGCCACGGCCAAAGCGGCGGCTGCGACAGTTCGATAAGAGAGCTTCTGATAGTTCATAATCCAACCAATCCTTTCTTCCAATCCGTTGTTTCCAATGAGGCCCAATCCGCCATAGGGAGCGGCTTGGCGGCTTTGCTCCGCCAGGTTCAGCAGAGTCAGGGCGTATCGCCTTTTCCGCCCCTGTCCCAGCATGGACAGGGCCTTTTCATCGCAGGCCTGTTCAAAATCCTGGCCCGGCAGGCAGGCCAGAGCCCAGACCAAGGGGTTGAACCAGTGGAGGCATAGAGCCCCTCGAATCAGCTGCTGACGCAGGACGTCCAGCCGGCGGATATGGGCAATCTCATGGGCCAGGACGCAGGCCAGCCCCTCTTCGTCCTGCCAATCCGTCCGCTGAGGCAGCAGGATTTTGGGACGCAGCAGGCCGTAAGTCAGCGGCGTGCCGATAGTATCGCAGATCAGCGGCTCTATCTTCCGCCGCAAGCCTTGGCCGTCGATAAACGCCCGGCAAAACCGGTTTTCCAGCGGCCGGGCCTGCCGGATCTGACGATGAGCCAGCCAAGCCCGAAACAGCAGCGTCAACCCCATGAGACCAGCGCCCGCCGCCCAGAGGGCCCAGAAAATTTCCAGCCCTCCGGCGGCTTCTCCGTAGAGCGGCGCCGCCGTCAGAGCCTTTGGGCCTGCCAGAGGGAGCGCGATGTTGAAGGGCAAAACCAGCCGCAGAGCCGCCGCTGTCCACAGCCAGGACAACGCCTGTCTGGGCGTTTTCCCCCAGCTCCGGGCCAGCAGCCCCAATAGAATCAAGGCGCTGCCCCGCAGGGAGGCTTCTATCAGCCAACCCATAGCCTCACTCCCCTTCGCTTTCGTCGATCATCCGGCGCAGGCGGTCCAGCTGCTCCGGGGTAAATTCCCCGTCGCTGAGGAAGGCGGCGAAAAATTGCTCCGCCGACCCGCTGAACATCCGGTCAATCAGCTGGCTGGTCTCCTGCCGCTGGGCCTGCCGCCGGGTGAGCAGCGCCTTGCAGAAGAAATTGGGCTCCTGGCGTTGAATAGCGCCCTTTTCCACGCATTTTTTGATCACGGTATAGGTGGTGTTCCGATTCCAGCCGATTTCCTCTTTCAGGATTTTGGCCAGCTGGCCCGCCGTCATGTCCCCTTCCCGCCACAGCGCTTCCATCACTTTGCGCTCTGAGTCAAACAGTTTTTCCGCCAACGCTCTTGCCTCCTTTTTGTAATGACTATTGCAATAGTATCTTACGAGATGATACTATCACAATAGTCGCTCTCGGTCAAGGGGGTATTCCCCAATTTCCGAATTATTCACAAACTCCGCCCGCCCAAAAGGCCCGCCCTCTGGCTGAGGGCGGGCCTTTTGGGGGCGATATTCTGTTCAAATCTGGGCGGCCAGTTCCAGCGGTTCTTCCAGCCGCTTCATCAGCAGAGGCAGCGCCTCGATCAAGTCCGAAGGCAGGATACCATAGACCGACCGCTCCAGGGCCAGCAGGTCGGCGCAGGCGCCGTGGAGGCAGCAGCCCAAGACCGCCGCCTGGAACAGGGGCGCGCCCTGGGCGGCGAAGCCGGCGATCATGCCGGCCAACACGTCGCCGCTTCCCCCTTTGGCCAGGCCGCTGTTGCCTGTGCAGTTGACAAAAAGCCTTCCGTCCGGGCAGGCGATTACCGTGCGGCTGCCCTTGAGCAGCACGGAGACGCCGGTTTTTTCGGCAAACCGCCGGGCCGCCGCCGCTCGGTTGGCCTGGATCTCCGCCACGGGCCGGCCGGTCAGCCGGGAGAATTCCAGAGGATGAGGAGTGACTAAGCAATCCGGCCCGATTTTATCCAGCAGCTCCGGCCATTGAGCCAGGATGTTGACGCCGTCGGCGTCGAGAATCAGCGGCGCTCTGCGCAGGGACAGCGCCCGCTCCAGCGTCTGGCCCCCCTGAACGCCGGCCCGCAGGCCGCAGCCAAAGACAATGGCGTCGGCGCTCTCGATCCAGGGCACCAGCTTATCCTGCCAGCAGAGCTGGCCCTGTTCGTTTTCCTCCAGTCCCATCAGCACAGGTTCGGGCAGAGCCGCCCCGATCACCGGCAGCAGGCTCTGGGCGGTGGCCAGCCGCACCAAGCCGGGCCCGGCCCGCAGCGCCCCCCGGGTGGAGAGAATGGCCGCGCCGCTCATGCCTCGGCTGCCGGCGACGTTGAGCACGCTGCCGAAGGTCCCTTTGTTGCCCGCCGGGTCCCGAGGCGGCAGCAGGGCGGCGCACTGCCGGGCTCCGCCGGAGAAGGCCAAGGCGCCGACGGCCTGCCGGTCTTCCTCTTGTTCTCCAAAGCTCCGCAACACGATTTTTCCGCAGAAATCGGCGCCGGGCAGGGAAAAGTGGCCGACCTTATAGCAGCCCAAGGCAATGGTCAAATCCGCCCGAAAAGCGCCTTCCGCCGCGCCGCCGTCGTCTCCCCAGACGCCGCTGGGAATGTCCACGGCGGCTTTCTGGGCCGGGCTCCGGGCGGCGGCCTCAAAAAGGCGGCGGACGTCCTCTGGCAAAGCGCCCCGCATCCCAATGCCGTAGACCGCGTCCACAATGACGTCGCAGCCCCCCAGCAGTTCTTCCAGCTCGTTCCCATCCATGGGCAGGCGATAAACCGGGGCGCTGCCCAGGCGGCGATACATCTCCTCTGCGTCCCGGTGGGCTGGCTCCTGGATCAGCAGGGCGAAGGGCAGAGCGCCTCTGGTCTGCAAATGGCGGACCAGGGCCAGGCCGTCGCCGCCGTTTCCCCCTTTGCCGCACAGGACCCCCACCCGCTTGCCCGCGATCCCCCATTCCGCTTGCAGGGTCTCGCAGCAGGCCCGGCCCGCGTTCTCCATCATCTGGAGATAAGGCAGGCCCTGTTGACAGACGATTTCTTCCAAGCGGCGGGTTTCCGCCGCCGTGAATAACGGCGTCATAGCCGATGTTGTAATTGGCATGGATAATCCCTTTCTATCAGGCCGGCCCCAATCGGGCCGGCGGCCGGTTTGGTTCTTTTCCCCTTGACTATATCATAGGTTCTGCTGGGATGAGTGGCCGGTTTGTAAATATCCCGGCCAAAAAAAGATTGACATTTGCCACGGTGATGTTATGCTATTTTTAGAAGCGTTATTCTCTCATTTCACAAAAGGAAGGGATTACAATGTACGATTTCATCAACGCCCCGCACCGCAAAAACCAAGGCTGCACCAAGTGGGATAAGGCAGACGCCATCTATGGCCGGGGCGCCAAAGACCTGTTGCCCATGTGGATCGCCGATATGGATTTCGCCGTGGCGCCGCCCATCGTGGCCGCGCTGAGAAAGCGCGTGGAAAACCTGGTCTATGGCTATGACTTCTTGACAGACGAATATTATGAAGCCGTCGTCGGCTGGATGAAAAACCGCCACAACTATGAAATCCAGAAGGATTGGATCACCTTTACCCCTGGCATCGTCACCGCCCTGCATATGGCGGTCAAGGCCGTCACCGAGCCGGGCGACGAAGTGCTGATGACGACCCCGGTCTACGGTCCCTTCTTTGGCGCCACCACAGACGAAGGCCGCGTGATTGTGGACGTGCCCCTGCTGGACGACGACGGCTATTACACCATGGATTGGGACGGCATGGAAAAAGCCGTCACCCCCAAGACCAAGGCCATGCTGCTGTGCAGCCCCCACAACCCCGGCGGCCGGGTCTGGACCCGGGAAGAGCTGGAGAAGCTGGACTCCTTCTGCCAAAAGCACGGCATTGCTGTCATCGCCGACGAAATCCACAACGACCTGGTGTTCAACGGCGCTCACATTGTCTATGGCAACGTTTCTGAGCACGCCAAGATGAACAGCATCATCTGCACCGCCCCCAGCAAGACCTTTAACCTGGCGGGTATCCAGGGCTCCAACATCCTGATCGCAAATGAGGAAATCCGGGCCAAGTTCAAGGAGCAAGTGGTACGCGCCCACGCCAGCGCCAATATTTTCGCCGGCCCCGCCACCATCGCCGCCTACAATGAGGGCGCTCCCTGGCTGGACGAGCTGCTGGAAGTTCTGAAGGGCAACTGCGAATACTTTGTCAACTTTGTCCATGAGCATTGCCCCGAGCTGAAAGTGCGCATGAACGAAGCCACCTATCTGATGTGGGTGGATTGCCGCGGCCTGAACATGACGGAAGACGAGCTGGCCGATTGGTTTGGCCAAAAAGTTGGCGTGGCCGCCAACCCAGGCACATTCTTCGGCAAAAACGTGCTGGGCTTCCGCCGCTTCAACATGGCCTGCCCCCGGGCTTTTGTGGAGGATTGCTGCCAGCGCCTGGATAAGGCATTGAAGGAGCTGCGCCAGAAATAACCCTTTTGCCCCTGCGGCTCCCTGGAAAGGGGGTGATTCGATATGCTGAAAAGATTTGTTTCCACCGCGTTGACCGGCCTGGCTATTTGCAGCCTGCTGGCCCTGCCCGCCATGGCCCACGGCCATTGCCACGGCGGCGGACGCCATAACGGCGGCTATTATCGCGCCGCACAGCCCACGCGCTACGAGCTGTGCGAAGTGGAGGGCTGCACTGTGGAAGGCCGCCATCTGCACGACGGCGTCTATTATTGCGGCGCTTGCCACGAGGAGGGATACTGCGCCGGCGAATGCCCTGTCGCTTCGCCCGACGCCCCTTCCCGTTACTGCGGCCATCACGGCAGCCGCCATTGCTGGTAACACGCAACCGCGCAAAGGGAAGCCCCAGGGCTTCCCTTTTTCTTTGGAGGTTCTTCATGAGCAAACCCAAACAAAGCCAAAGCCTGGCGCCGGCTGTTTTGGCCCTGACGGCCCTGGACCAGGGAATCAAGATCTGGATTACAAGCCGCTGCCCAGGGGCCGGCGTCACGTTGATTTCCCAGCGTCTGCGCTTCCAGCCGATGATCAACCGTGATCTCTCCTGGGCGGGGCAGTTTATCCCCTGGCTTCGGGAAAAACGGACGGCTATCGGGCTGAACGCGGCGGCGCTGGCTGTAATTTGGAACAAATGGCGGCAAACCTGCCGCCGGAGCCGGGGAAATCCCAGCCGGTTCAGCCGGGCCGGCGCGGCGCTGGCCCTTTCCGCCGGCCTGTGCAGCCTGCTGGACAAAAGCCTCTGGGGCGGCAGCCTGGATTATCTCCAGCTGCCGGGCAAATGCACCTTTGATTTGAAGGATGTCTATTTGTTCAGCAGTCTGCCGGCTCTTTTCCCCCAATTTCTCCGCCCCAGAGGGGAAAAGAAGCGCCGGCCCAAAGGCTGAAAACGGCCCGGCCACATCGGCGCTGTGGTTTGCAGCCCAGCCGCTCTGTCAAAAAAGAGGCGCTTCTTTGCGAAGCGCCTCTTTTGAGTTTGCTTATTCCGCGTCGCCGTAGCCTTTGAACAGGCGGACGTAAAAATCCACATTGTCTGCGATGATATTGGTGTCGATATGCTCGTTCACCTGGTGAGCGCCGCCGGAGCGGCCGTTGGACAGGATGCCGGTGAAGCGATAGACGCTCTTGGTGGGCGTCAGGTCGCAGTAGTACCGGGAATCTGTGCCGCCGGCCAGCATGGAGGGGATAATCGTGACGCCAGGATATTTTTCCTCCACCAACTTGCAGATCAACCGATAGCCATAGCTGTCGGTGGTGGAAACGGCCGGGGGATTATGGCCCTTGACCAGCCGGAACGTCACTTCTTCGGGCATGACTTTCTTGAAGTGGGCCTCCAGGTCCTCCAGGGTTTCGCCAGGCAGCAGGCGGCTGTTGGTGATGATAGACGCCCGCTCGGGCAGGATGTTGGCCTGGTCGCTGCCCTTGGCCATGGTGGCGGCGGTGGTGGTGCGAGTCATTTGGTTGACGGCCTTGTCCGTCTCGGCCAGGGCTTTGATTTCCTCCCAGTTGCCCTCTGGATCGGCGAACAACTGGCCCAGGCGGCCGGGGGTGAAGGGAGCGTTGTCCTTCATCTCGGCGATGACCGGCGCGATGAGCTTGGTTTCCATCCGGTTGTTTTCCAGGTTCCAGACGGCGTTTCCGATTTTGCCTAAAGCGGTGTGGACAGGCGGGAAAGCGGAATGCCCGCCGGGATCTTGCACAGAGAATTCATAGTCGGCGTAACCCTTTTCGCAGACAATGACGGTGGCCACAGGCTTGCCGTCCACGATCTCGACGCCGCCGCACTCGTCAATGGCCATGCCGAACTGCACGCCCCGCTTTTGCAGCGCGTCGTGCATAATCTGGCCCGCGGCGCCGGGGCCGCCCATGATTTCCTCGTTGTAGCCAAAGGCCAGGTACAGGTCGTAATCCGGGGTATACCCGTCGGCAATCAGCAGCTCGATAGCGTCCAGATAAGCCTGGATATTGCACTTGGAGTCGGTGGTTCCCCGGCCCCACAGGATGCCGTCTTCGTCCAGATGGCCCTCGAAGGGGGGATATTTCCACATGGAGTGGTCGCCTTCGGGCACCACGTCCTGGTGGGCCGTCATCAGCAGAGGCAGCTTGCCGGATTTGCCCGTGCCCTTCCAGATATAAAGCAGGGCGCATTTGCCGATCACTTCCCGGCTCAGGGTCTTGTGGACCAGGGGATAAGCCTGCTCCAGATACTTGTGGAGCTTTTCAAATTCCTCCACCCGGGTCTTTTCCGGGTCGGCGCTGGAAACCGTGGGGATCTGCACCATCCCCTGAAGATGCTTGACGAATAAATTCTTATCGTACTGCATAATTACCTGACCTCCTGTTTTTTCATGTCGGAGATTGTCCCGATAAACCATCGGGCTTCTATTGATTATTTTATCACAGCAAAGAATTTCTGGCAACTAAATTTGCACAGGCTAACGGGTCATATCCTCGAAATAATCGGCGGAAGGCAAGGCGGTTTTGTGCTTCTGCGCCGTCTTGAACAGATCCCCCACGCCGCTGCCGCAAACGAAATAATCCGTCTTACCGGTGATATTCCGGCCTATTTTGCCGCCAAAGCTCTCAATCAGCTGTTTGACCTGCCCCTTTTCATAGCCGCTCAGATCGCCCCGGACGACAAAGGCCTTGCCCGCGAAGCGCTGGTCGAAGGTCTGGGGAATATATCGGGCCGGCGGGGCCGGCGGCGCTTTTGCCAGCGCCTGCTCTATCACAGAGGCCAGAGCTTGGAAATATCGCTCCATCTCCGCTTCATATTGGGCCATCTGCTGTTTTTCGTCCTCATATTCCTCATCCCCGTCGTCCCACTCGTCCTCTAAGAAATCCGAAACCCAACCTGGGATATCTAGGAACTGGGACCTGCCATTTTGGGCATTGTAAGCCTCGATGGCCTGGGCCGCCAGGAACTGCTGCTCTTCAGATAAATTTTACCAATCTTTTTTGCAGGCTCCTAACATAGAGGCTGTGATAATCCGTCCCGCACCGGCCGCCGAAGGAATAGGTTCCTCACCAAGTGAAATTGGAGATCAATTTTTCCCCGTCGCTGGCGATCAGGAAATGCCAAACGCTGTGGTTGGCATAGCTCCGGGCGGCGTTGGGGCCGGCGAATTCATCCAGATAAAGATGAAGGATCCAATCCTCGTCGGGCAGCTGGTCGGGCGCCATCAGGCAGCCTGTGTTCCTGCCGCCCAGCGCAAAATGGCTGCTTCCCGGGGGAGAAAAATAGACGCTGCTCTCGTCGCCCTCGCCGTATTCCACATCCACATAAGTAGCATAGACGGCGATGGCCAGATCGGGCAGCCGCACGTCCAGCCCGTCCAGAAAGTCTTCAAAATCCCCGTGGGTATCGTCGCTGTCCGAGCTTTCCAGCCGCATCACATAGGGCTCTTCCGCCTCTTCCAACGCGGCCTGGGCGATTTCCGTCAGTTATTCCGCAATGCCCTCGTAGTTCCGGCGGAATCCCAATAAAATTTCCCTTCTTTTGGGGCCTGCTCTGCCGCCGCCTTATACTCGCTCACAATCTGCTGGGCCACAGCCGAAATCTGCTGGATTTCCTTTCGGCCGCCCTGGATGACTACGCTGAACTCCATTGGAAAACCAACGCTCATTTTGTTCCATCCCCCTGCTTTTTCATCACAAAGGCTTTGCCGTCCACAGCCCGCATGGTGGCCAGAATGCCGTCCAGATGGTCGTATTCGTGCTGAATCAGCTCGGCCATGTCTCCGTCCATCCGCATTTCCCGCTCCCGCCAGTTTTCGTCCCGATAGCGCAGGATGCAATGGCGATAGCGCCGCACCCGCACCAGCAGATTGGGGAAGGACATACAGTCGTCCAGCAGCTCCATCTGCTCTTGACCGACAAATTCCAGCCTGGGATTGAGGATGACAAGGGGCTTGTCCGCCAAAATGCAGATCAGCCGCTTTTGCAGGCCAATCTGAGGGGCGGCGATAGCCCGGCCAAAGCCATAGTCCCGCTGTATGCCCCGGATGCAATCGAACAGGTCGGCAAACGCCGGCCGCAGCCCCTCCAGCTCCTCCTCCTTCACTTCTTCCGAAACCTCATACAGCCTGGGGTTCCCCAGCAACAAAATCTCTCGCTCCATATCCATCTCCTATCAAGACGGCCCGACGGCCATATCCCGTATCAGCTCGGCGGTTGTTTTTTCCTATGCGCCCGCCGCCAAGGGCTTTGCGGCCCAGGCCCCGGCGCCATCGTCCAGGGCGAAAGAATCCGCCCAAAGTTCGTAGTTCGCCTGTCGGCGCCTGCCGACGTCGGGACGGCCCGACGGCCGCGTCCCGTATCAGCTCGGCGGTTGTTTTTCCTATGCGCCCGCCGCCAAGGGCTTTGCGGCCCAGGCCCCGGCGCCATCG
>CAJUIK010000006.1:54672-55499 GCA_910585875.1 uncultured Eubacteriales bacterium
CCAGGGCGAAAGAATCCGCCCAAAGTTCGTAGTTCGCCTGTCGGCGCCTGCCGACTATTCCTCGAAAGTCCCTTTGATCATCAGCCGGCCTTGTTCCATGGCCAGTTTGCCCTTGGCCAGCACATGAGTCAGCTGCAAATCCGGAGACAGGGCAATCAGGTCCGCGTCCGCTCCAGGCCGAACGCAGCCTTTGACGCCCTCCTTGCCCAGCCGCAGAGCGGGGGATGCAGTAAACAGCCGCAGCATCTGCTCCAGCGGGATATCCAGCTGCTGGACGCCCCGGCGCAGCTCCCAGAGCAGCACGGCGGGGCTCACATAGGTCAGGCCAATGCAGCGGCCCGTCTCGTCAAACCGGGGCTGGCTGCCGTTGCCGTCGGAGGACATGGACATCCGGTCCAAATCCACCCCTTGGCGGATGCAATAGGCCGCCATATCCGCGGCGCTTTCCCCGTCCTCTTTCAGCGAACCGTGGGCGGTCAAGTCAAAATTGCCCCCCATCTTGGCCAATTTGATCGCTTGGTCCAGCAGCTGATAATTGCGGCCCACATGGGTGGGCAGGAAGGTCTCGATAGGCACGTCCGACTGCTCCAGGGCCTGGAAGATGGGGTCCAGCATCCCCTTGCGCACGCCGGTATGGATGGTCAGCAGCCCAGCCTTGCCGCTGAGCATTCCGCCCATATTCACGTCGCTGGCCAGCCGAATCAGCTCGTCCACGGTGATGGTGGAGCTCCGGTGGTCGCTCATGGCCAGCTTGGCGCCGATGATTTTGTCCGTCAGCATGATATCCCGCAGCACGCTGCCCGTCAGGGTGACGGTGGGGTATTGAT
>CAJUIK010000006.1:55509-69379 GCA_910585875.1 uncultured Eubacteriales bacterium
GTATTGATAGGACCCGGTGAGCATATAGGCGCTGAGCCCTTCGGTTTCCAGCGCCGTGACCTTGCCCAACAGGTTTTCCAGGCTGCGGGAGGTTCCGTCGGTGCCCAGCAGGCCCAGCACGGTGGTGACGCCGCTGTTCACCAGCTCGCTGAGGTTCAGCTCCGGGGTGCGGCTGTGGTAGCCCTGTTCCCCGCCGCCGCCGGTGACGTGGACGTGGATATCGATCAGCCCCGGCGCCACAATGGCCCCCTGCATATCCAGGGTTTCCACCCCGGGCAGACCCTCGTATCCCTCGATCTTCTCCTCCACCAGCATAATCTTCTCCCCGGCAATCAGGATATCCCGCTTGCCCAGGCGTTCCGGCGCGTAAACGTCGCAGTTTTTCAGCAGTTTCAGCATAAAAAATCCCCTCTCTTGGTTTTCCTTTATTTTACCAGAACCGCCGCCGTTTTGCAATCGGAATCGGGAGGTTTCAATCTTTGACAATTCCCTCTCGTTGTGATATCCTGATATTGTAAGGAGGTTATTTTATGAAAAACAAGTGGAAAATCTTTTTGGCAACGGCTCTGGCCGTCGCAGCGCTGGTTGGCGTGTCTGTCTTTATTGCCGCTGACAGGCGGGAAGTCTGGGGTCATACGGATGGTTTAACCGACGAAGAAATTCTTCAGCAGCTGGCGGATCTGGAAACTGAGGATTTCAAACGAGATGTGGAAAAGGCGCTGGCCGAAGGGGAAAATTCAGAAATCTCTCGCTTATGGATACATACCCTCTTTCAACGAGTTGACGAATACACTGACGACGAACTCATCGAAAATTTTCTCGCCTCTTCCCAGGATTCTTTGGTCCCTCACATATGGATGGAACTATATGCGGAAAAATATCCGGACATGGATCACAACGATCCCCGTTTTTTGGCTTGGCTGCAGGACCCCCAAAACGGCTCTGGATTCAAAGCTGCGCTCCTTTTTAGCGTAGGTTTTCAGACAGAAGAGGAAATCTCCGTACTTCAGGAATTGACGAAGGATGCTGACGAAGGATTGCGGCTTAACGCCATGCGCCGCTTGGAACTGGTTAGGCCCGCAGACGCCTTGGACGAAGCCTGGCAGATCATTGAGAACTATCAAAACGGCGGCGACAACCGCATCCATGGAGCTATTGATACCATCGCCCAGCAGTTGGCGGATAGCACAATGGCCCGAAACAGCCATTGGCAACAACAAAAAGGGAAGCTGATGGCCGTCTGCCAGCAAATTCTGGAGAACGAACCCAGCCAAACGTTGAAAGATTCCGTGGTCTACGATATGCAGCTGCTGGGAGACTGGGACGCTCTGCAAATGATTGTGGAAAGCCCGGATGTGGATCAGATTATGAAAAAAGCCATCATTGACAACAATTACTTCCTGCTGGAAGAAGCGCTGCTGGCGCCGGAGCCCCAGGCAGAGCAACTCCGTTTCGCTGTGGACTGCATGGAAATCCTGCCCATTAAGGATTTGCACGACCCGCTGGAAGCCGCTCTGGCCGCCCAGCCCCAGGCTTTTTCCGCCGATGAGGCAGAAGACCTGACCGCCCTTCTGGATTCCATGCTGGAGGAAGGCGTCAACGCCAAAACCTGGCTGAAAGAAGACCGGTAAGAGAGAAAGGATGAGAAAAAATGAAGGTTTCAAAAGCGCTCGGTATTCTGCTGTTGACTGTTCTGTTGGTGAGCCTGCCTTGCCAAGCTGCTACAGGTAATCAGGGATATGCTGTTTATCGCGATGGCGTATTAGGAGGCCTCAATTGGCATACCGGTATTATGGTGGAACCCAATTCCTCTAACTACGGTTCTGCGATATCCCATGCCCCAGGAACTGGTTCGAAAACTGGTTACACTTCTTATAACGGTTTTGTTAATGGAAATAAATATAAAGGCTTATTTAGACCTTTTAAAACTATGAGTACGCATGAGCGTGATCTTGTTGTATCAACCGCCAGATATATTGCACAAAAAGGAATTCCATATATATCCACAAAAATGATGATTGGAAATCAAAATAATGGGAGGGATCGATTTTATCCCAATGATATATTGAACCTTCGCTGCGATGGTGTGGTAGAGTACTGTTATGAGTACAATGGCATTAAGGTCTGTGGCAACGATTCTTGTTGGGATATTTCCAAAAACAGCAAAGCAGAAATCGATATGCATTCTGGCCTATATCGAGCTTTCGATCCAAAAGAACAAGCACAACAGTATATGTACCAAATCGGTCAGTTCAATGAAAAGCCCTAACCTCCATCAAAAAACAGCCAGGCAAAAGCCTGGCTGTTTTGTTATTCTTCTTTTCCCGCCTCAAAGTCCGTCAGCTGCCGGGGGTATTCCCGATCCATATAGGGGGAGGTAATCAGGAAATCGGCGGCGGACCGGTTGGTGGCCACGGGGATATTATACAGGGCGGCCACCCGCAGCAGGGCTTTGACATCCGGGTCGTGGGGCTGGGGGGACAGAGGGTCCCAGAAAAAGATCAACATATCGATCTCCCCCTGGGCGATCAGCCCGCCCAGCTGCATATCGCCCCCCAGAGGGCCGCTTTGATAGGGCTCCACTTCCAGGCCCGTCTGCCGGGCTACCAGCCGGGCGGTGGTTCCTGTGCCGCACAGGCTGTGCCGGGCCAGCTGTTCCCGGCGCTCCGCAGCCCATTCCATCATCTGATCTTTCATATGGTCATGGGCCACCAGGGCTACGCGCTTACAGGCCCCCAACGGGGCAGAAATTTTTTTGTTTTGAGACATATATTCTCCTTTTCTACGGTCTGTTTTCCTTGCGTTTGCCGTCGCTCCTATCATACCCCATCCCGAGCGAATTGAAAAGCAGGGCTGTTGTAAAGTTTTCTTGACAAGCCCCTGCTCTGGCCTCTATGATGAAGAGTAGAAAAATTCCCCGGCCTCCGCCGGGATCTGGGAGGTTTTGCAGATGGAAATTTGGCGAAAACAGTTCCAAGACTGGCTGGAAAGCCCGCTGCTGGAAGAGGAAGAGCGGCGGCAAATGGAGCAGACTGCGGAAGAGGAGCGGCGGCTCCTTTTCTCCGCCCCCCTGGCCTTTGGCACCGCCGGGCTCCGAGGGGAGATGGCGCCAGGGCCCGGCGGCGTCAACCGCTTCACCATAGCTCAGGCCGCCCTGGCCTTTGGCCGGTTTTTGCTGGAAACCCAGCCGGAAGCCCGACAAAAAGGGGTCTGCCTGTGCTGCGACGCCCGGCGAAACAGCCGAACTTTTGCGGACGCCGCGGCCCGGGCCCTCTCCAGCCTGGGCCTGCCGATCTTCCTCTTCCCCCAGCCTCGTCCCACGCCAGAGCTGTCCTTCGCCGTTCGCTGCCTGGGCGCCGCCGGCGGCATGAACGTCACCGCCAGCCATAACCCTCGGCAGTTCAACGGCTGCAAGCTCTACCGCCATACCGGCGCCCAGCTGACCGACGAGGAATGCGCCCAGGTCGCCCGGCGTATGGCGGATCTGCCTCTGCTGGCGCCTCTGCCCCAGGGGGACCAGGGGAAAATCCATGCATTAGACCGATCTATCGATCGTCAATATTTGGAGGCTGTGGCGGCGGAAAGCCAGCCCGAGGCCCAGACCCTGCCCTGGCGGGGCAAATTGACGTTGGTTTACACCCCGCTCCACGGCGTGGGCGGCCTGCTGCTGCCCCAGCTGCTCCGCAGCCAGGGCTTTACCGACCTTCACTGCGTAGAAGAGCAGATGGCGCCGGACGGGGATTTCCCCACCGCCCCCTCTCCCAACCCGGAGATCCCTCAGGCCTTTGCTCTGGCCCTCAAGCTGGCCCGGCAAGTTCAAGCGGATTTGGTGATCGCCACCGACCCGGACGCGGACCGAGTGGCCTTCGCCGCTCTGCGCCAGGGGGAATACCAGATCCTTTCCGGCCACCAGGCCGGCTGTCTGCTGGCCGAGCATCTGTTTTCCGCCCGGCGGCGCTTGGGAACCCTGCCTCAGCGCCCCTTCCTGGTAAAAAGCCTTGTCACCACCCAGCTGGCGGAAAAAATCGCCCGATCTTACGGCGGGCAAGGGCTGGACGCTTTCACCGGTTTCAAGCACATGGCCAATTTGGCCCAGAACCGGGAGGACCAGGGGCAGGGGCAGTGCGTCTTGGCTTTTGAAGAAGCCATCGGCGCCATGGTAGGGAGCCACTGCCGGGACAAAGACGGCCTGGCCGCCGCCTTGGCCCTCTGCCATCTGGCCGCTCAGTGCCTCAGCCAAGGAATTTCCCTTTGGGACAAGCTGGAGCAGCTTTACCAGACCCACGGCTTTTACTTGGAGGACGCTTTCAGCCTGACCTTTCAGGGGCCGGAAGCCCAAGCCCGCATGGCCGACGCCATGGACCGTCTGCGGGCCTGCCCTCCCGCAGATTTAGGAGGGCTTCCCATAGGGGAAATCCGGGATTATTTGAAAGGAATCGCCCTGGAACCCGCCGCCAATCGCGCAAAGCCCCTTTGCCTATCCGGCGCGGATATGGTATACTATAAGGCGGCGGGGGGCGATTTGGCCGTCCGCCCTTCCGGCACAGAGCCGAAAATCAAATGTTATCTGCTGGCCCAAGGCCAGAGCCGGGCCCAAGCCGAAGAGAGCCTGGCCGCCCTGCGGCGGGCCGCTCCCGCCCTGCTGGGCCAGTGAACCCAAAGGAGAAATGGATATGAGCCAGACCTCTGCCAAACCCATCCCTGCCAAAAAGCGCGATCCCGAAAAAAAGCCCTCCAAATTCGCCTTGTTCCTTCCAGCGGCTTTGCTGGCGGTTCTCGCGCTGGCGGCCTTTTTCCTCTTCGCCCTGCCCTCTCTGCGAGGCGACCAGGCCAACCCTCAAAAGCTGATACAAAAATATTATCACAATCTCTACGCCGGCGACCTGAAAAAGCTGCCCGAATGCCTTCCCGAGGAGCTGCGGGAGTCCTTTGAGCAGGTGAGCACCATGGGCGGCGTCAGCAGCAGCATCTACCTCTCCTACAGGCAGCAGATGGAGGAGGAGATCGGAGAAAATATCCGCGTGGAGGCGAAGCTGACGGCCAACGAAAACGCCGGCTCAGACAAGCTCAACGCCACCCAAAAGGATTTCGACGGCGCTACCGCCGTCAATCTGGCGGAATTTGAAATCAAATTTACCGGCGATTCCGGCTCTGTCACCATGCAGGGCGTTACATATGTGACGAAAATCGGCGGTCAATGGTATCTCACCACCTATAATCTCCTGTTGGACCGCGTCGCCTGACGCTCGGAGCCGGCGGTTACAGCTTGCGGCGGCTTGCCTCATCCTTTCCAACGCCTGCCGGCGGCTGCAGATGCGCCCCCATACGGCCCTCCGTTCAAAAGAAAACGCGCCTGCGAACATTCGCAGGCGCGTTTTGTTTTACTTTTTTACTGCCGGGGACGGACGACGCGCCAGTCATAGGGCAAAAGCTGGGCCAGCGTCATAACCTTATCTTTTTCCACCATCACCTGGGCCTGGTCGTTTCCCTCCCCCAGCTGAACCAAAAACTGGCGGCAACGGCCGCAGGGCGGCGTTATGTCCCCCTTGTCGTCCACAGCAATTACAGCCGCGATATCCTGTTCCCCCGCCGTCACCATGGCGGCGGCCGCCGCGTGCTCGGCGCAAAAGCCCATAGAGCAGGCGGTGTCTATGTTGACGCCTATATAGATATTGCCCTTCTGAGTCAGAATGGCGGCCGCAACGCTGCCGGCGTCGGTATACGGGGTCAGCGTCCGCTTTCCAGCAGCCTTCCGGGCCTCTTCATATAACAAGCTGAAATCAATCTGGGGCATTGCGCTCCTCCTTGTCTTTTGTCCGGCGTCCAAAGCGCGCCGCCTGGCGCCTGTCTCTTTGAACGAAAATAAGGGATTGTCCCGATGGCATCATGCTCGGGACAATCCCTTGGATCATGTTTGGCTGAGCAGAAAACCTTAGATCAGCTCGATGATCGCCATCTCCGCGCCGTCGCCTCTTCTGGGCCCAATGCGGGTGATGCGAGTGTAGCCGCCGTTGCGGTCCGCGTACTTGGGCGCGATCTCGTCAAAGGTCTTTTTCACAACGGCCTCTTTGGTGATAAAGGCAAAAGCCTGGCGCTTGGCGGCCAGCGTATTCTTTTTGCCCAGAGTAATCATCTTTTCGGCCAGCGGTCTCACTTCTTTGGCCCGGGTTACGGTGGTTTCTATTTTTCCGTTCTCCAGCAGATAAGTGACCATAGCGCGCAGCATTGCTTTGCGGTGGTCGGTGGGTCTGCCGAGCTTGCGGGTTCCTGGCATAATTTTACCTCCTTTGATGCTCCGCTCCAAAGCCCGAGGGCTTTGGAGGGGGCGTTATCCCGCCGCCGGCGGGCCGGCGCGGGGCGGTTGAGCAAAGCGAATCAGTTGTTTTCGCCGGAACTGAGCTTCAGGCCCATATCGTCCAGCTTTTTGATAACCTCTTCCAAAGACTTTCGGCCCAGGTTTCGGACTTTCATCATGTCTTCTTCCGATGTGTTGATCAAATCGGCCACGGTGTTGATGCCGGCGCGCTTGAGGCAGTTGAAAGAGCGGACGGAAAGATCCAGCTCTTCAATGGTCATTTCAAGCACTTTGTCCTGGGTGGTTTCGCTCTTTTCCACCACCGTCGTCCGATTGCCAATCTCGTCAGAAAGGTCCACAAACAGGCTCAGATGGTCTGTCAGAATCTTGGCGGCCAGCGACACGGCGTCTCGGGCCGCAATGGTCCGATCCGTCCAAACTTCCAGCGTCAGGCGGTCGTAATCGGTCATATCGCCCACACGGGCGTTTTCCACCACATAATTGACCTTATAAACAGGCGTATAGAGGGAATCCACCGGGATCAGCCCGATCACCGGCTGGGCGGGCTTATTGCGATCGGCCAAGGTATAACCCCGGCCATGGTTGATGGTCAGCTCCATCGTGAATTTGGCTTCGGGCATCAGCGTGCAGATGTGGTGGTCCGGGTTGAGGATCTCCACTTCGCTGTCGCAGCGGATGTCGCCGGCCGTCACCGGCCCTGGATTGGTCGCCTCGATGTAAACGGTCTTTTCGCCTTCGCTGTGCAGCTTGGCGATGATCTTTTTTACATTCAGCACAATCTCCGTTACGTCTTCCTTTACGCCCGGTATCGTGGAAAACTCATGCTGCACGCCATCGATTTTGATGGTAGTCACGGCGGTGCCGGGCAGCGAGGAGAGCAGTATACGGCGGAGAGAGTTGCCGAGGGTGGTCCCATATCCCCTCTCCAGCGGCTCTACCACAAATTTGCCATAAGAGCCGTCTTCCAGGGAATCGGCGCACTCAATGCGGGGCTTTTCAATCGCTATCATCAAATTACCCTCCTATCGTTAAAATGCCAATGCGTGTCTCAATGAGGGCTGCGGTTATTTGGAATACAGCTCGACGATCAGATGCTCCTGCACGGGCAGATCGATCTCCTCCCGGCTGGGCAGGTTCACGACGGTAGCGGAGCCCTTGGCCCGGTCGACGCTCAGCCAGTTCAGGGCGGGCTTGGCGCTGTTCGCCTCGATGACAGCTTTGAATTTATCCAGGCTCATGCTCTTGGATCTGATTTCCACAACGTCGCCGGCCTTCAACAGATAGGAGGGGATGTTCACCTTTTTGCCGTTGACGGTGAAATGAGAATGCTTGACCAGCTGGCGGGCTTCCGGGCGGCTCATGGCGAAGCCGGCGCGATAGACCACGTTGTCCAGCCGGCTCTCCAGGATTTTCAGCAGGTTCTCGCCTGTCATGCCCTGGCGTTTGGAGGCCAGCTCAAAATAGCCGGCGAACTGGTTTTCCAAAATGCCATAATACTTCCTGGCCTTCTGCTTTTCCCGCAGCTGCATTCCGTATTCGGAGAGCTTTCTGTTGCGGCCCTGGCCGTGCTGTCCAGGGGCGTAAGCCCGGCGGGAGATCGCGCATTTATCTGTGTAGCATCTGTCGCCCTTCAGAAAGAGTTTCTCGCCCTCTCTGCGGCAGATCCGGCAGGTTGCGTCTGTATATCTTGCCATTAATCAATACACCTCCGATTAAACTCTTCTTCTTTTGGGCGGGCGGCAGCCGTTGTGGGGGATGGGGGTCACGTCTTTGATCATGGTGACGTCCAGCCCGGCGGCCTGCAGGGCGCGGATGGCGGCTTCGCGGCCGGAACCCGGTCCTTTCACATAAACTTCCACTGTCTTCAGGCCGTGTTCCATAGCGGCCTTGGCGGCGGTTTCCGCAGCCGTCTGAGCGGCGTAAGGGGTGGACTTTCTGGAACCCCGGAAGCCCAGCCCGCCGGAGGAAGCCCAAGAAAGAGCGTTGCCGGAAAGATCGGTGATGGTCACGATGGTATTGTTGAAAGAGGAGCGGATATGGGCCGCGCCCTTTTCAATATTCTTGCGTTCGCGGCGCTTTTTTGTGGCGCCTTTTTTCGCAGTCTGTCCTTTTGCCATTATTTTCGCCCCTCCTTACTTCTTCTTATTCGCAATGGTCTTTTTGGGGCCCTTGCGCGTTCTGGCGTTTGTCTTGGTGCGCTGCCCGCGGACAGGCAGGCTCCTTCTGTGGCGCACGCCCCGGTAAGAGCCGATCTCCACCAGGCGTTTGATATTCATCGCGTTTTCCCGGCGCAGGTCGCCCTCCACCTGGTAGCTATGTTCAATCACGTCGCGCAGCTTCGCCACTTCGTCGTCGGTCAAGTCTTTCACTCTGGTGTCGGGGTTTACGCCAGTTTTTTGCAGTATCTCGTTGGAGAGGGAGCGGCCGATCCCAAAGATGTAAGTCAGGCCAATCTCCACTCTTTTTTCGCGGGGAAGGTCAACACCGGCAATACGAGCCATTTATTTCAGCACCTCCTGTGTACTTATCAGCCCTGTCTCTGTTTGTGTTTGGGGTTCTCGCAGATGACCATAACGCGGCCTTTCCTGCGGATGATCTTGCACTTTTCGCAGATGGGTTTGACGGACGGTTTCACTTTCATGTTCTGTACCTCCTGTATCAGCGGCCGGCGGCCGCTGGCGCGCTTATTTCGATCGCCACGTAATCCTGCCCCGGGAGAGGTCGTAGGGCGACATTTCCAGCGTCACCTTGTCTCCCGGCAGGATCTTGATAAAATTCATTCTCAGCTTGCCCGAGATATGGGCCAAAACCTTGTGGCCGTTGGCCAGCTCCACCTGGAACATGGCGTTTGGCAACGCCTCTATAACGGTACCTTCGACCTCGATCATATCTTCTTTTGCCAAACGAAATTACCTCCTCGGTTATTTTGCATTCGCGGCGCCCGGCCTGGGCCGGCCGCCATTGTACTATATCCGGGTTTGTCTCATCCTCCGACAGAAGTCAGTATGATCGGTTCGCCTTCTGTGATGACGATGGTGTGTTCAAAGTGGGCGGCCAGGCTGCCGTCCGCCGTTTTCACCGTCCATCCGTCGGGCAGCACTTTTACCTGCCAGCCTCCGGCGGTAATCATCGGCTCTATGGCGATTGTCATCCCCGGCGTCAGCCGGGGGCCGTGGCCCGGGGCCCCAAAATTGGGCACCTCCGGTTCCTCGTGCATTTTTGTGCCGATCCCGTGCCCCACATACTCACGCACAACGCCGTAGCCCCTGCTTTCGCAATAGGCCGCGACGGCGTGCGAGATATCGGAAATCCTTTGCCCTTTCCGGGCAAATTTGATACCTTCATAGAAGCTCTGCCGCGTTACGTCTATCAGCTTCCGGGCCTCTTCTGAGATATTGCCCGCCCCAAATGTGGCGGCGTTATCCCCATAATAGCCCTCGTACACTGCGCCCACGTCGATGCTGACGATATCGCCCTCTTTGATCTTCCGGCGGCCGGGGATCCCGTGGATCACCTCGTCGTTGATCGAGCAGCAGATGGCGGCGGGAAACCCGCCGTATCCCAGGAAAGCCGGCTTGGCGCCCGCCTTCCGAATGACCTTGCGGGCCGCCTCGTCCAGCTCGCGGGTTGTAACGCCCGGCGCGACCAGATCGCCGGCGGCAAGAAGGGCCGCCTGGCTGATCTGCCCCGCCTTTTGCATGATTTTCAGCTCATGGGTTGATTTGATCGTAATCATAAGGATATCCTCAGCGCTTCAAACACCCTCTGCGTGGTGTCCGCCAGTTTGTCCTGTCCCCGCACCGCCGCAAGCAGCCCCTGCCGGCGGTAATATTCTTTCACGGGCTCGGTTTCCTCATGATAAATATGCAGCCTGTTTTCCACCACGGCCCGGGTATCGTCCCTCCGGGTGACCAGCAGGCCGCCGCACTTATCGCACACCCCTTCTTTTTTTGGCGGGTTGCTCTCTGTGTGATAAGTGGTCTGGCAAGCGGGGCAAATGCGCCGCCCTTCCATCCGCCGTTCGATCTCTTCGTCCCCCACCTCGATGGAGAGGGCCGCGTCGATCTGGGCGAAGCCGCCGAGGGCCTGGGCCTGGGCCAGGGTCCGGGGGAAGCCGTCCAGAATATATCCGGCCTGGCAATCCTCCTCCTCCAGCCGCCGGCGGACCAGCTGGATGATCATCTCATCCGGCACAAGCCGCCCGGCGTCCATGGCGTCCTTGACTTGGGCGCCCAGCTCCGTGCCCTGCTGCATCGCGGCCCGGAGCAGGTTGCCGGTGGAAATAGTTGGGATGCCCAGCCGGCCTGCCAGCAGGCCGGCCTGAGTGCCCTTTCCGGCGCCAGGCGCCCCGAGAATCACAATTTTCATCTCAATGCCTCCACAATCCGCCTCGGCAAGGGGCGTCCTATTCCAGGAAGCCCTTGTAATGGCGCATCAGCATCTGCGCTTCGATCTGCTTGACAGTCTCCAGAGCCACGCCCACGAGAATCAGCACGGATGTGCCGCCGATGGCCAGGCCGCCCAACCCTCTGATATTGCTCATGATCAGGGGCAGGATCGCCACAATGCCCAAAAACAGGGCGCCCATCAGCGTGATTTTGTTCAAAACCTTAGCAATGAAATCGGTGGTGGGCTTGCCCGGGCGGAAGCCGGGGATAAACCCGCCGTTCTTTTTCAGGTTGTTGCTTACTTCAATGGGATTAAACTGGATCGTGGCGTAGAAATAAGCGAAGCCCACGATCAGCAGAGCATAAACGATGATATAGGCCAGGCTGCCCTGGCTGAACGCCTTGCCGAAGTTGCTCCAGAAGGTGCCCTCGGCGGGGTTCATAAATTGGATCAGCGTGCCCGGGAAGGACACGATGGAAGAGGCGAAGATGACAGGCATGACGCCGGACATATTCACCTTCATAGGCAGATGGGTGGATTGACCGCCGTACATCTTGCGGCCCACCATCCGCTTGGCATACTGGATGGGGATGCGGCGCTCGGCGTTGGTGATAAACACGATAAAGCCGATCATGCCCACGGCCACCACCAGGATAACCGCCAGGGAAATGATATTCATGCTGCCGCTGCGCATACCGCTGATAATGCTCATCACGGCGGAAGGCCCGCGGGATACGATAGAGGCAAACAGGATCAGGGAGATGCCGTTGCCCACGCCCTTGGAGTTGATCTGCTCGCCCAGCCACATAATGAAGCTGGAGCCGGCGGTAAACGTCAGGATGATAACAATGGCGCTCCACAGGTCTGTGCGAGTCAGCACATGGCTGGTGCGCAGCAGGGTGTAGTACGTCCAGCCCATCAGCAGAGACAGGGCGATGGTGACATACCGGGTGATAGAGGCCATTTTCTTGCGGCCTTCTTCGCCGCCGTCCTTCACCATGCGCTCCAGAGCCGGAATGGCGATCTGGAGCAGCTGCATAATGATGGAGGCGTTGATATAGGGATACACCGACAAGGCGAAAATAGACGCCTGGGAAAATCCTCCGCCGGACAATGTGTTAAAATAGCCCAGCAGCGTGTCGCTGTAAGAACGGAACACATCGGCCAGCGCCTGGGTGTCTACATAAGGGACATAGATGGCATAGCCGAAGCGAAAGATCACCAGCGCGAAAATCACAAACCGCAGTTTACGCCGCAGATCCGGGATCTTCCACGCATTTTTCATGGTTTCTATCATGGCTTATACCACCTCCGCTTTGCCTCCGGCGGCTTCAATTTTTTCTTTGGCGGATTGAGAGAACCCGGCCGCCTTGACGGTCAGTTTCTTTTTCAGTTCGCCTACGCCCAGCACCTTCACGCCGTCGCAGGCTTTGCCGATCAGACCCTTTTCCAACATGGAAACCACGCACACAGTCTCGCCGTTTTCAAAGGCGTTCAGCGCGCCGACGTTGATTTCGGCATAATGCTTGGCAAAGACCTTGTTGTTGAAGCCGCGCTTGGGCAGGCGGCGGGCCAGAGGCATCTGGCCGCCTTCAAAACCAGGGCGGACGCCGCCGCCGCTGCGGGCCCACTGGCCCTTATGGCCGCGGCCGGCCGTCTTGCCGTTGCCGCTGCCAATGCCGCGGCCCTTGCGCTTGGGCTCCTGGTTGGATCCGGGCGCCGGAGAAATTTCATGCAGTTTCATGGGACGCTCCTCCTATTCGCAGGGCTCGACAGCGAGCAGATAGCCGATCAGGGCCACCTTCCCCTGTGTCTGAGCGTTATTGGGCTGCACAGTCACGTCGCCCGGGCGCTTGAGGCCCAGGGAGTTGGCTGTGGCGATATGCTTTTGCAGTCTGCCGGCCAGACTTTTTTTGAGAGTGATCTTCAGATTGTCCATGCAGATTCCCCTCCTTATCTGGCCAACTGCTCGACGGCCACGCCGCGGGCAGCTGCCACTTGCTCCGCGTCGCGGAGAGACTTGAGGCCCGCCATGGTGGCGGCCACAACGTTTTGCGGGTTGTTGCTCCGCAGGCTCTTGGTGCGGATATCTTTGATACCGGCCATTTCCACCACGGCGCGGACGGCGCCGCCGGCGATGACGCCGGTGCCGGGGGCCGCGGGCTTCATCAGCACTTTGCCCGCCCCGAAAACGCCCAGGGCCTCGTGGGGAATCGTGGTGCCGTCCAGCGAAATGCGGACCAGGTTTTTCTTGGCGTCTTCAATGCCCTTGCGGATGGCGTCCGGCACTTCGGAAGCCTTGCCCAGGCCGTAGCCCACAATGCCGTTTTGGTCGCCGACCACCACAAGCGCCGCGAATTTGAAGATCCGGCCGCCTTTTACCGTTTTGGATACCCGGTTCAGAGATACGACCTTTTCCTGCAGCTCCATCGTGCTTGCATCTATCAAATGAGCCATACTCTACCTCCTCTTAAAACTGGAGTCCGCCCTCGCGGGCGCCCTCTGCGAGTTCTTTGACACGGCCGTGATAGAGGTAGCCGCCGCGGTCGAACACCACGTTGCTGATCCCCTTGGCTTTTGCGCGTTCGGCCACCAGCAGGCCGATTTTCTTGGCCGCTTCCTTGTTGCCGCCGTAGGAATCAAAGCCCTTTTCGGTGGTGGAGGCAGAAACCAGAGTTGTGCCGCTGGCGTCGTCAATCACCTGAACATAGATGTGGTTCGCGCTGCGGAACACGTCCAGGCGGGGTCTTTCGGCCGTGCCGGAGATATTGGCGCGCACTCTCTTGTGGCGCTTCAGACGCTGCGCGTTTTTATCGATTTTCTTAACCATAGCTGAGCGCCCCCTTATTTCTTCTTACCGCCGGCCTTGCCTTCCTTGCGGCGCACGACCTCGGTAGAATATTTGATGCCCTTGCCCTTATAAGGCTCAGGCGGTCTCTTTTCCCGCACTTCGGCGGCAAACTGGCCCACCTTCTGCTTGTCGGGGCCGGAGATGACGATTTTGTTGGGGGCGGGCACTTCGATGGTGATGCCGGGAATTTCATCCATAATCACCTGGTGAGAATACCCCAGGTTCATCACCAACTGCTTGCCCTGCTTGGCCACGCGGTAGCCCACGCCGTTGACGTCCAGCTCTTTGCTGAAACCCTTTTCAACGCCTTCCAC
>CAJUIK010000007.1:0-6141 GCA_910585875.1 uncultured Eubacteriales bacterium
CGTCAGCACCGTCAACGGCTGGGTGCTGGGGGTGTTGGGCCGCATCCCCAAAGAGGGGGAGCAATTCCGCTACGACAAGCTGACCGCCGTGGTGACCAAGGCGGACGACCGCCGAGTCATCGAGGTGGAAATCAGCGCCGATTAACCGGCGGCATAAAGAAGCCGGCGTCTGCTCGCAAAAGCAGGCGCCGGCTTTTTTCGCACACAAATTCAGTTGTTTCACGATTCGATTTCCCGGACGATGGGAGGCACCTGAGAGATCATGTTGTCGATATCCTCAAACATGGCGCTTTTGGCAGAGCCCAGGGCGCTAGCTTTGTCGATATGATGGACTACCTTTTGATAGAGCAGCTTAATATCGTCAAAAAACTGGCAAATCACCTGAAGCTGCCGGCTGGAAGCGTCGATCACGCCGGAGATTTCCGTCTGAACAGAAGAGGCGCCTTCCGTGGCGGCGGTGATCTGTTCAAAAGCGCCGGAAGCGCCGTTGACGGCGCCGACCCCCGCCCCCAGGGCCTGCTGAGAGGCTTGGATGCTGTCGTTCAGCTGATTGGAGCTGACCTCCACGTCTTGAATGCCCGAGTCCACCTCAGAAGCCAGGCTCTTGATTTCCTCGGCCAGCTCTTTGACGTTGGCGGCTACGACGGCGAAGCCCCGGCCCTCTTCGCCGGCCCGAGCCGCTTCGATGGAGGCGTTGACGGCCAGAATATTGGTCTGGTCCGCAATGGAGACGATTTTGCCCATGCACTGCTGGATGGCCTTGACGGAGGACTGGAGCCGGCTGAAAATCTGCTCCATCTCGCTGTAGGAATTCTGCACGCCGGCGGAGGCGTCTTTCAGCTCCTCAATTTTCTGCTGAGCGCCCTCCACCGTCTGGGCGATTTCCTCTTTCACCTGGGAAAAGCGGCCGGCAGATTGATCGATATTGGAAAAAGACTGGCCGAAATCCTGCAACTTGGCCTGGAAGCTGTCCGCCTCCTCCACCACGGCGGAGAAGGAGCTGTCAATCAGCGTCAGCTCCTGAAGGGATTCCACCTCTTTCTGCACCAGCTCTTTCTGATACTCTTTCAGGCTGCCTGCCACGTGCAGGATAGGGTAGAGGCTCTTTTCGCCTCCGGCTGCCGGCGTCTGCCGGCTTTTTTTCAAAAACAAAGCGGATCCCTCCCTTATTCAAATACCGCGCAGGTCATGGATTGGTTGACGAAGCGGCTGTTGTAATGCTCGCCATAGCCCACCACGCCCGCATGGGCGCCCAGGGCGCTCATCTGCTGCAAATAGGTCTGCATATAATTGCGCTCAGTGAACAGCTTGTAGCGGAACAGGCAGTTTACAGAAAACACAGCCGAACGCTTGGGGAAATCCCGGCAGATTTGCTGGATGGTATTCTGCGCCACCGATTGATAATCCGCCAGCTCCAGCAGCGTCAGCACGTCGGAATCATTGACTTGGCGGAAACAGGCCAAGGCGTTGCCGCTGACTTCTTTGATGGAGATGATGCAGGTGTCCTCGCCGTCCACCTTGCCGAAGGGGTTTTGAAACGTCTGAGTCAAAATCTGCTGGTCGGAGACATGGAGGATACTCTGATAGACCTGCTTGGCGGGTCGGCCGTTCAGCGAGCCGATGATATAGCGGGCCCGGTCGGTGTTGGAGGCGATAAAGCGGTAATCCCCCATTTGGCGGTAGATATTTTCCTTATATGTCTTGACTCGCCCTCCCAGGTTGCGCACAATGGCGTAAACAGCCGCGTCCTGATAAACCCTGCCGTTGGCGGAAACCCGGCCTTCGCCGCCGGTGCCGCCCACCAGCGGGACGCCCCGTTTTTTGAGCACGGTGTTGACGGTGGTCAGCAGGCAGGCGTCGTTGCCGGTGCAAAAATCGATACACACAACGTCTCGTCCGCCGCCGCCCACCCGGGCGATATCCTGCTCCAGCCGCTGGATGTATTTGACGGGCATGGTGGAAACCTGCTCCAGCGCGTTGGCCGCGGCGGTCACGCCGTCGTAAAAAGCGACCACGCTCACCCCTTTTTCGATAATGCGGGTATCATAGCTCATGCCTATGCAGCCAATGCTGGGCACGCCGGGAAATAGGCCCTCCAAAGCGCTTACATGGGATTCAAACTGGTCGTTGTTGGACAACAGCATGATAAACTGGGGGTTCCGCAGCCCGCGGACCGCTTCCGCCAGGTCGCCTCTTTGGCTGGAGCCAAAAAATTGTCTCATACCGCAGCCTCCTCTCTTTCCGGTTCTTATAGATGATTTTCTTTTTTATCAACGTCCTATTATACTTCATCGGGGGCCGAGGCGTCAACGGGGAATTTTATCGGGCCGGCGGGGGCGGGCAAGAATGTTTTGGGGCGGTTTTGCCCGCAAATCGATGGGAATGAGGCGGACGCATAGACCTATTTATAAATTATGGCGGTTTCCTCTTGCGAACCGCCGCGCGTATTGGTATAATATAGCGCAGCAATATCCTATTTAGAGAGGAGCGAATGGTCTATGAGAGCAGTCAGAAAGCAGTTCAAGCGTCCGCGGTGGCTGGCGGCGCTGCTGTGCATATGCATCATACTGCCCTATCTGAACGGATTCACCCTGTCGGCGCCGGCCCAGCCGGAGGAAGGACAGGAGGGCCTTTGCGAGCATCACCCGGCCCATACAAAGGAATGTGGATTTGAGGAGGCCCGCCAGGAACAACCTTGCGGCCACCAGCATGACGAAACCTGCGGTTATACCCCCGCCCAACCGGAGATCCCCTGCGATATGAATTGCGGGCAGGAAAACCCCGGGGAAGGGGAGAATAACCTGGAAAATCCGGAGGCCCCGGAAACGCCGGAAGGCCCGGCCCAGCCGGAGGAAGAGGCGCCGGAAGGCGACGCCCCTGACGGCGGCGAGACAGCCCCTGACGGCAAAGAGGAAAACGCCGCCGAGACGCCGGAGCAGGGCCCCGCCGAGGCCCAGCCTGAGCCGGGCCAGGAAAAGGACTCGGAAGAGCTGCCCGAGGAGCAGACGCCGCTGGACCAGGCCCCGGCCCTCCATCGACCGGACTGCGCCTATCGGCCGGCCCAGCCTGAGGGGCTCTGCGCCCATCAGCACGACGAGCAATGCGGCTATCAGCCTGCCCAACCCGCCAGCCCCTGCGGCTTTGCCTGCGAAAAATGCCGGGAAGACTGCGTCCAGAGCTGGGAATATCTTGATGAAGAAGGGGTTTTGGTCTTTTCGGAGGACGCAAACCTGTGGGGCTTATCCGCGCCCGGCGCCAACCAGGAAAACCCGCTGACGGCTGAAGCGCTGGCGGCAATGCTGCCCGCCCAAATTCACGCCCAGCTGGGCGGAGGCAAGCAAGCCGACTTGCCCCTTACTTGGGACCTTTCCGCCATCCCCCAAGAGGGTCTCTGGCAGGGCCTTCACACCCTCCGAGCCTCCCTGCCCCAAGACTACCGCCTGGCCCAAGACGCCCCGGCGATCGCCGTGCTGCTGGCCGTAGGCGATGGGGGAATGATGGCGACGCCAATAACAAAATACATCAACCAATGGAAATTTCTTTCGCGAACCAATAATGAAACCAATAATGAAATAGAAGAAAATAAAATTAATATTCTATTGACAAACACCGATCGAACTACCGTTATAAAGAAGTTAGAAGATATGCTTCCCCTGCAAATAAGAGGATGGGGCTCGTATGATTGGGGTAAAGATACTTGGGAAGCATTACTTGCGGCGGGCTTTATTGATGAAAAGGAGGGAGTTGGAGAGGCCTGGAATTATCCGTCAGATGCTTCGTCAGATACTTTGCCAGAGAAAAGCACTGCGGCAAGGGTTAGATGGGGGAAAGTGAATATTCAATGGGATTTAACACAGGTGCCACAATCCTTAGAGTGGGAAACAGCATTTACACTGACTGCGAAGCCTACTTCACCATATCTCATTGTGAATTCAAACGATCCAGTTGAGTATTCTAAACGAAATTCCTCAGTTGCAGATATTTTAACGCTCGAAGTCACTCTAAAAGATATGGATTTGTCCTCCCACACCGTCTCGTCCGTGGAGCCGGACAATGTGACGGTAAACTTGTTCGACTATTGGGTGAATGAGGAAAAAGGAGAATATCCGGCTGCTGAAAAGGGGGGCGATATTCTAACAAAGAGCGATGAGCATCAATATCCAAATACCAAATATCCGTCAGGAACAACGCCAGAGACTGAACCTGAATATCACCAAACAAAGTGGTCTACCCAAGACGATTGGTGGCAAGGTATCAATAAAGGCCATTTGCTCCTTTTTGGCGACGGCTTGATTCATGCGGGTCTTTGGAATAAAGGCGCTGGCGAAACCTCGGAGTATGGTAAAACATATGCCGGAATGGAGAAGATTGTAAAAAACGTCTTGGGCGACGACGGATACCCGGAGCTAAATTTGAGTCAGGCCGAACAAGTGCTGAATAATAATGATGCAGACGAAAAACTTCGCCGGGATGAAAAACTTGTGAAAGATTACAAGTTGGCCGGAGACCATGACGACGGTCAAGGCGTCGCATATGCAGGCAAAGACATTCAAAACCTGAGCAAGACGCTGCTTGGCGTATGGGGAGGGAACCTCAACGACACAGAATCCCTAAATTATTTGTTTGATCCAAATGTTGCAAATAACTACAAAAAGAGTTATACGGATATCAAAGGTCTGTTCCAGCTGGATGGCGAAGGGTATTATTATTACAAAATGCGGAAAAATTTTGCCGAGTTCCAGGAAGACGGCGAGGGCGGCGGCCGGTTTGTTCTCTATGACGCTCCTGCTACTGTCCGAACCGACGGAACAGACAAGCAGGAAGCAAGCGTTGGAAATTTCTTTCCCTTCAACAAAGCGGAAGAAGTGTTCGACGGATTGGACGAAAACGGAAACTTAACCAGCAGCGTCAGCCAATCCCGCAACGCGATGAACCATCATCTGGGCATGATGGTGGAGGCGGAGTTCCGCCAACCCAGCAACGGCAAGATTAAAATGGGTTCTGGAGAAGCCAAACCTATGACGTTTGAGTTTTCCGGCGACGACGACGTATGGGTTTTTGTGGACGACGTGTTGGTGCTGGATATCGGCGGCACCCACAGCGAGCTCTATGGAACAATCGATTTTTCCACTGGCGATGTCTATATTGGCCAATCGTATCGAACGAAAGATATTCCAGAGAACCCTGCGCAGCCGGACAACGGGGATAAATGTATTACGCATACCACGCTGCGGCAGCTTTACAGAGACGCCGGAAAAGAAACTTCTGTAAGCTGGAGCGGCAAGGATAACGACGGCAATACCTTCGCCTCTAACAGCGTGCATACGCTGAAAATGTTCTATCTGGAGCGGGGCAATTATGACTCCAGTATCGCGCTGCGGTTCAACCTTCAGCCGCTGCTGTATCAGCAGATTAAGAAAGTGGACCAAAACGGCGATCCTCTGCAAGGCGCGGAGTTTGAGCTGTACGAGGCGCTAGAAGATGCAAGCGGCAGCGTCGTCGGCACAAACGGCGACGCCAAAGGTCGGAAATACGAGGCTGGAACCGAGCGTTTGGCTACATTGACCAGCGGCGCGGACGGCGTGGACCAATTTGTGGCGCAAGATTCGCCGTCGGAAGGAAAATCGACCGCGGCGGATAGGAGCAACGCCCCGTTGCCTTTCAATTTCGCAGACCGAACCAATGAATTTTATATCCTGCGGGAGACAAAGTCGCCCGAGGGATACCGCAAAAATCCGGTGGATATTCTGCTGCAATATCATCATGACACCGACACCATCACCGTAGTCAACCGCTGGACCACCGGCGTCGTCTCCAGCTTCACCAACCATATCGCGGGCAATGCCAACATTACATATGGAGCGTTTAATATCAACAGCGGCGACATTGAAGACAGCGGTGTAAAGGTGCCGGAAAAGGTGCAAAAGGACGGCTTGATTATGGCGGTTCCCATGGTCAAGGTGCAGAATGAAAGGCCCCAGGCCAAAGGCCAGGAATCCCCGGAAGCGCCGGAGGAAAGCGATGCGGTCGGCCGGTGGAAAGCCATGTACGGAAGCAACTTGAGCGGCTATCATGTTGTGACGCCGGCCCATCGGACGGCGGAAGATTGGCGCAAGGCCCTGCTGAAAGCGGCCCTCTATC